>NZ_FQVH01000018.1 GCF_900129075.1 Caldanaerobius fijiensis DSM 17918 | reverse complement strand
CCCCTTTCTTTATACACCATGCGGTGTATAAATGTTATCCGGTATTAGCACCTCTTTCGAAGTGTTATCCCGGTCTTAAAGGCAGGTTGCTCACGTGTTACTCACCCGTCCGCCGCTAAGGTAATAGAGCAAGCTCCACTACCTCCGCTCGACTTGCATGTGTTAGGCACGCCGCCAGCGTTCGTCCTGAGCCAGGATCAAACTCTCTTGTAAAATGTGCCCTATATCATACTCTCCGTATGATATAGATTCACCTACTTGTAAGCTATACTTAACTATATACTAAAACAGATTGTATCCCGCTCACTGTTTAATTGGCAAGGTTCTCTCAGCCTCTCGGCTGACGATTTCTTATTTTACTACTTACCTGGCTGTCTGTCAAGGGCTTTTTTGCTCCCTCCCGACAGCTCTTATACTCTACCATCGTTTCGTCTCTTTGTCAAGGGGTATCTCTCGACTTTTTCGTCTCCCTGCCCCTCTTGCGATGGCTTTATTAATATACCACAGCTTTAAGGGGTATGTCAAGAAGATTAATCATTAACTCA
The DNA here is from genome assembly GCF_900129075.1 of Caldanaerobius fijiensis DSM 17918. Taxonomy (NCBI): domain Bacteria; kingdom Bacillati; phylum Bacillota; class Clostridia; order Thermoanaerobacterales; family Thermoanaerobacteraceae; genus Caldanaerobius; species Caldanaerobius fijiensis. The sequence goes on along the minus strand of NZ_FQVH01000018.1, from coordinate 53,096 downwards.
TAGCATTTTTACCTGATGCAAATTCAATTATAGCACTGTTTATAGAATTTGTCAATAAAAGTGTGAAAATTACGCTCTTCCAAAGAAATACATGATCATTATCTGTATGATAAGCATTGATATAGCAATAGGAATTTGTTTTTTGATGACCCCGTATTTATCCTTCATTTCAAGTACAGCAACAGGTACAATATTAAAATTCGCTGCCATTGGAGTCATTAACGTTCCACAGTAACCGCTTGTAAGTGCTAACATACCTACAACATTCGGATTTAAGCCATATTTAATCGCAAATGGTACTCCTATACCTACTGTTATAACTGAAAATGCTGCAAAAGCATTTCCCATAATCATGGTGAAGATAACCATACCTAGTGCATACACAACTATCCCAATAAATATATTCCCCTGAGGGACAATTTTGCTGACTCCACTTGCTATTACATCGCCAACGCCCGCTGCAGTAAATATAGCACCTAATGAAGCTAAAAGTTGCGGAAGCATGGAAAGAGGTCCTACTGTGTCCAGCATCCTCTTGCCTTCATTTAAAAGTACAGCTGGAGTATCTTTCGTCATAACTATTTCAATAATAGCCGCAATTATAGCACCGATTCCAAGTCCTACAAGAGCCCCAAGTTTTGTAAATATGGCAAAGAGCACTGCGCTGATACCCATAGTAAAAGCAGGTATAAAAAGCGCATATCCGTATTTATCGGACATCCTTTTCCTGTATTCATCTGCTACGGGCTTTTCTGTTCCAGGCTTTACTAAGCCAAACATAGCTGGCAGTGCCATCACTATTACAAGAATACCCGATACAATACTAGGAAGCCATCTTCCAAATGCCATAATAACTCCTAATGATGCCCAGAATAATGTGGTGCCATATCTGGATTTGTGCTTACTGTCCATTAAAGTTTTTATTGCAACATAGATTGATACAATGCCACATATTATATATATTGCTTCAAGAAGGTTTTCACTGGTCATTTGACATTACCCCTTTGCTTAATCTCTGGCTAACGTTTGTTTCTTTAAAATACTTTTTAATAAATTTTTTATCCCTGATATATAAAAATATAGCACTAACTATCATCGCAGATATTGCCACAGGTATTTCTGCTTCCACCGCTTTAAGAGGCGTCACTTTATATCCTAGTTGATCAAGTGTACTTTTAACTAATAAGATTCCTGCACCCGCGATAAATAAAACCTGTCCAAAAAACCAGGATACATTTTCCTGCGCTGCTCCCATAGCTTTTATATCTTCCAGGTCCTCTTCATCTATCTTGCCTGCTCTGTTCACTATGGAACCAACAGCCATAGGTTGAATAACAGGTCTTATAAAGCCTACAACTCCACCCAGACTAATATTAAAAGCTGCAATTATTATTCTTATGATACCATAACTTAAAATCACTCTACCCGGTGTAGCCTGTTTAATCTTGGATATGAATTTGGTTGCTGTTTCTCTTAATCCATTCCTCTCTAAAGCGGCTATAACAGGCAGCAGCATTATAAACAGAGACATGTACCTGTTTGCTACAAATGTAGAACCCAAAGTTTCTAATATCTTTACAATATCAAGACCACCTACCAACCCTGTTACTATTCCAGCAACTATAACTATGCCAATTGCATCAAATTTAAAGGCAAACCCTAAAATAACAATCAAAACACCTATCAATTTAATCATCATATCACTCCTTTAGTAAATTTGGTGTTTAGCAAAACTGTATTTTACCATTCCTACTTTGATGCAACAATTGTAGTTATTGCAATTTCAATAGCTTTTACCATGGTTTCAATGGACATGGAGGGCATATTGGGCTTATCAACTACCTGTTCAGGCAAAAATGGTATATGTATAAATCCAGCCTTGATATTCAAATCATTTTTGTTTATATAATTCAAAACTCCATACAGCAAGTGATTGCACACATATGTTCCAGCAGTATTTGATACCGCCGCAGGAATCCCCTCATTTTTAACAGCTTCAACTATCGCTTTTATTGGGATTGTGGCAAAATAAGCAGGTTCCCCCTCTGGATCAATTGGCGTATCTATGGGCTGATTGTTTTCGTTATCTGGTATCCTGGCATCATCTATATTGATCGCAACCCTCTCCACTGTAATTGCAAATCGCCCACCGGCTTGTCCTATGCATAAAACAAAATCTGGTTTTTCTTCTTCAATAGCTTTTATTGTCACGTCAATTGATTTTCTAAATACCGTTGGTACTTGCAACTTTACAATTTCAGCCCCTGCAATATTGCTGCTTAGTCTCTTTATAACTTCAAACGCTGGATTTACCTTTTCCCCTCCAAATGGATCAAAGCCTGTTACTAATACCTTCATTTAAAATCTCACCTCCAACTAAATATTGTTTATTCCAAAGCCCTTCTTAATATAAAATCTACCATACCTCTATTATGATAATTATGATAATAGTATAGCAAAATCCGTCATGTTCTGCAACAAAAACCGCTGCTCAATTCATAATTTACAATATCTACAAATAGGTTATAAATTACAAATCAAGATTTATATTTTTCACGCTTGCACATTAAAACTATCTTTTATATAATTTTATTGTGTTAGTAGTCGTAGGGTCATGTATATAGCCTAAAAGCAATATAAAATCAATTTTTTGAAAGGTCTGATGTGATAATGTCTAAATATGATAAAAGATGGGATATAGACGGATATGATGCTATAGATACGGACATATTAGAGGCAATACCCTTTGAATATCCAGATAGCCATACAGAAGTCAAATATATTGAGCCAGAATTTACATCAGTATGTCCATGGACCGGTCTTCCGGATTTTGGTACAATCACTATAAAGTATATACCATCTGACAAGCTGGTAGAGTTAAAATCCCTTAAATACTACTTAAACTCTTTTAGGAATGTAGGCATATTGCAAGAGCATGTAGTAAACAGAATATTAAACGACTTGAAGAATTTGTTAGATCCAATAGAAATGACTGTAACAGCCGAATTTAATGCCAGAGGCGGTATATCTACCGTGGCTACGGTAAATTATAAAAAGGAAATATGACCATCACATTCTATCGAAGCTGCTGATGAGATTGTTGGTATAAGTCTAAGACTTATACCAACAATGATAAAAAGTTTTTTCATAATCGTAATGGCCAGTTGGTTTTCTTATCGCTATCATTGAGCTGGTATCTCTTTTATAATAGCATCATATCCTTTTGACTTAAGTTCATTTGCCATCCTTGAAGCATAAACAATACTGGAATACGCACCTACCTGTACAGCATATAATAACTTAACTTTCTTATCGAGATTTAATGTCATAGCAATAGCTTCTGTATATGCTCTTGCTAAATTTTCAATAAATACTTCATCTTTTAATAGCTTTGTATCATATGCATTGTCAATAAAGAGATTTTCACATAAAACAGCGCTCATAATTGTCTCTTTTAACACATAATAACCGGCTTTTTTCATGCCCCTATCAACGCAGCGATAACCTGTATAAAAATTGGCTAATACGCTGTGTAAGATCTCCCTTAATGCAGCAGTTTTAGAAAGGGCGCTTAGGCCGCTGTAGATATAATCTTCGTATCCCTCTCCACCCCCTGCATTAACATGAAGCGATAGAAAAAAATTTGCCTCTGCTTTATTGGCCATTTCCACCCTATCTTTGAGGCTCACATCTTTATCATCTTCTCTTGTCAATGCCACATTCACTTCATATTTTTCTACTAAATTTTCTCGAATTTTTTTCGCTAATTTAAGCGTTATATCCTTCTCAAGCATACCATTAGCTGAAGCCCCTGGATCCGAACCGCCATGCCCGGGATCTAAATATATTAACATTAAATACCCCTCCATTATTCAATTTCTGCTATATAAGTCGCAGTATTTAAACACTTTTTATACATTTTTTAATATAAGATATGACTTTATATCAAAAAAGTTCGTTATTTAAATGATAAGAAAAGGTATAAAATTTAAGAAGAGCCCTCTCTTTAGGGCTCTTCTTATTCAAACAATTTGCTCACAGACATTCCTTCATAAATCCTTACAATAGCTTCAGCAAACAGCGGCGCTACACTGACCACCTTGATCTTCGGCGATCTCTTGTGTTCAGGCAATGGAATAGAATCGGTTATTATTAACTCTTTTATCGGAGATGATTCTATCCTCTCTATAGCCGGTCCCGATAAAACGCCATGGGTTGCAGCAGCGTATACCTCTACAGCGCCGTTCTCTATTAACGCTTCAGCAGCCAGGGTAAGAGTACCCGCGGTATCGACCATGTCGTCTATCAAAATAGCTGTTTTACCTTTTACATCACCTATGATATTCATAACCTCTGCTACATTTTCTTTAGGCCGCCTTTTATCGATGATCGCCATAGGACAGTCCAGTTTTTCAGCAAAATTTCTGGCCCTCCCGGCACTTCCGTGGTCAGGTGATACCACAATGGGATTTTTAATATTCATATTGATAATATATTTTGACAGTATGGGTGCGCCCAATAAATGATCTGTAGGTATGTTGAAATAGCCCTGGATCTGAGCCGCGTGCAAATCCATGGTCAAAACCCTATCAGCGCCGGCTACAGTGATCAAATCTGCAACCAGTTTTGCCGTGATAGGGTCCCTCGCCCTTGCCTTTCTATCCTGCCTTGCATACCCATAATAAGGGATGACAGCATTGATCCTTCCTGCAGATGCCCTTTTACACGCATCGATCATGATCAAAAGCTCCATGAGGTTATTGTTTACGGGATGACATGTGGGTTGAATTATAAAGACATCGGCTCCCCTCACCGTTTCATTGATTTTTACGCATATCTCTCCATCACTAAAAGTTTTGACTTCAGCATCGCCAAGAGGTACACCTACATTTTCGGCAATAGCCTTTGCAAGTTCCCTATTGGCATTGCCGGAAAAAATCTTTATTTTACTCCCTTGTACGTTCATCAATTATCCTCCCGTTTATTAAATTTCCTTTCTACCCAGCCTTCTTTTATTACTTGCCTTTCTCTGGCTATGGCCAGGGCTTTTTTAGGTACATTATCCGTAATCGTAGAGCCCGCAGCTATATAACTATCATCTTCAATCAATAGAGGTGCTATTAAATTCGTATTGCAACCAATGAAGACACGGTCGCCCACAATAGTTTTATGTTTTACCCTCCCATCATAGTTTACAAAAATAGTTCCACAACCAAGGTTACATTGAGAACCTATCTGAGCATCGCCTACATAGGTCAAATGTGGTACTTTGGTCCCATCCCCTATAATGGATTTCTTGATCTCCACAAAATCCCCGATCTTAACATTATTGCCAATGACGCTTTCCGGCCTTATATAGGCAAAGGGGCCCATATTTACATGGTCCTTTACTTCAGAAGATACTATCACCGAATTTAATATACTGCATCCTTTGCCGATCTTGCAATCAATGAGTCTCGACCCCGCGATGTAACAGTCTTCGCCGATCTCTACATCGCCTTCCATGACACAACCGGGATAAATAACCGTATCCTGACCAATCTTTACATCAGGACCTATATAGGTACTGTCAGGGTCTATAATAGTTACACCATTTAGCATATGCTGCCTCAATATACGCTTCCTCATCACTTTAGACGCTTCGTATAACTGCACCCTATCGTTTATGCCCAGTATTTCCTCAGAATCAGCTACATACCCTCCAATTCGATAGCCTTTTTCTCTCATGAGAGCAATGGTATCTGTTAAATAATATTCGCCCTGGGCATTATCGTTAGAAAGTTGACCCAACACTTCTTTTAGTTTTTTTACATCAAAACAATACATCGAAGCATTAATCTCGGATATGGCCAATTCTTCAGGAGATGCATCTTTATGCTCTACAATCTTGATGATATCTCCATTGGAATCTCTTACAATTCTACCATACCCTGAAGGATCCTCCAGCATAGCCGTAATAACAGTAGCAGCATATCTATTTTCCCTGTGGTACCTTATTACTTTATCAAGGGTTTCTGGCGTAATTAAAGGTGTATCCCCTGTCAATATAAGAACTTCCCCTTCGTCAGGCAAGTTCCCCTGGGCGACCATTACAGCGTGCCCCGTCCCCAGCTGCGGATGCTGAAGCACAAAATCGACATCCGACCTCACGGCCTCTTTTACCTCTTCGGCCTTGTGCCCTATAACCAGCGTAATGTGCTCTACCCCGGCCTTTTTGACAGCTGTTATGACATATTCAACCATAGGCTTACCAAGAATCTGATGAATGACTTTTGGATGCTTTGATTTCATCCTTGTACCCATTCCTGCCGCTAAAATCACAGCATGCATCATCTTATCAACCTTCCTCATTAATAGTCCATAGATAATTATAATATTATATTTCTAAATTGTATACAAAAAAATAAAAAAATAAAGGGACATTGTCCCCTATTTTTCCCTATTCTCGTTAATTTATTGGTTATTCACATCCTTTGCTTTATTGTATTCATTTATAATAGCATCTTGCAATCTCGCCCTCATCTCAGCATTTATTGGATGAGCTATATCCCTAAATTCTCCATCAGGTGATTTTCTGCTCGGCATGGCTATAAATAGACCATTTTGCCCCTCTATCACTTTTATGTCATGGACCACAAATTCGTCGTCAAAAGTAACAGAAACCACCGCTTTCATCTTGCCTTCATTTGCTATCTTTCTGACTCGCACATCAGTGATATTCAAGAAGTTCACCACCTTCCGTCCTCTGTCTACACTATATATTCTTCATTTTAACTGAAAATCCTCTATTTTTTTAAAATTTTTTACCCAATCGCCGCTTTGTATATCGATTATCCCCTTTCTTTCGTCAACAGCGTTTAGCTGCAAAACAGAGACGTAATCAGAAACTAATTTTTCGGTAGGATATTTTGTGGCTATAAAGACGCCTATTCCCACCACCCTGGAATCAAATTCTTTCATCATATCCACAATACCTTTAGCTGTACCCCCGGCTTTCATAAAATCGTCGATAATAATAACATTAGAGTTGGCTTTTATCGATCTCTTTGATAAATACATGGTCCTTATGTTCCTTGTAGAACCCGACACATAGTTTATACTTACGACAGGTCCTTCTGTCACCTTGTTTTCCTGCCTGATAACGGCCAAGGGTAACTTAAGCAATCTGGCAACAGCAAAAGCTATAGGTATACCTTTTGTCTCGATAGTGACCACATAATCTGCTTGCACATTTAAAAATGAATAAGCCAGGATCTGTGCAACTTTATCCACCAGCTGAGGATTATATATCACATCTGTAGTATATATAAAATTTCCCGATATAATCCTCTCTTTTTGTGAAAATATCTTGCAAAGTTGCTCTACAAATCCTTCATAATACTTAATATCAATATATGGTATATACTGGATACCGCCAGCTGCACCTGGAATAGTTTTTATTTTCCCCATATGTAATTTTTCAAAAGCATCTTGTATCCGGTCTATATCCTCACTTATGGATGACCTGGCACTATCCAGCATCTCGGAAAACTCATTTATGGTATGTATTTTCCCAGGACTCTCACATAAAATCTTGGTGATCGCTGCAATTCGCTCTGCCCGTTTCAACCCTAAACCTCCGCTCACTAATTTCTCTTTAATATTATCACAAATATTTTACCAAATAAAGAAACTACAAATTATTTTTTATCATATGATATAATTGTATATGAGTCTTTTTGTTATACCATCAGCGAAATTGGTAATAATTAAAATTATCAGTACGTGAAAGGAGACTAATAATGTCTATTGATTTAAATAAATATAAAAACATACATATGGTAGGAATAGGCGGCATAAGCATGAGCGGATTGGCTGAGATCCTGTTTAAAGAAGGCTTCAATGTAAGCGGGTGTGACATCAAATCTTCAAATATAACCGAAAAGCTGAAAAGAGATGGCATTATCGTTTACCTCGGTCACGATCCTTCCCACGTGACAGGCGCTGATTTAATAGTTCACACAGCCGCTGTAAAAAATGATAATCCTGAAATATTAAAGGCAAAAGAACTTGGCATACCCATTATAGATAGGGCAGAGCTTTTAGGCTCTTTAATGAAAAATTACAACTATGGCATCGCAGTTGCCGGCTGCCACGGCAAAACCACTACAACATCCATGCTAGCCATAACCATGCAGCAGGCCGAATTAGATCCCACGATATTATTAGGGGGCGAAATAGACGATATAGGTGGCAACGTGAGGATAGGAAACAGCCCTTACTTTTTAACAGAAGCTTGTGAATACTATGATAGTTTTCTTAAATTTTATCCCTATATTGCAATAGTATTAAATATTGATAGCGACCATCTGGATTATTTTAAGGATATAAACCAGATAAAAGAATCGTTTCTAAAATTTATATCATTGGTGCCGGACTCAGGCTATATTATAGCATGTAATGATAATGAGCACGTACGTGATATATTAAAAAGGGTTAAAGATAGAAATATAATCACATATGGGATAAATTGGCCATCGCATTATACCGCACAAAATATAACATTTAACTCTAATGGTTACCCGGAATTTGACGTATTTTATAATGGACAAAATTTAGGCAAATTTAAATTATCAGTACCGGGGCAACACAACGTATATAATGCATTGGCTACAATTGCTGCATCGATTACTATTGGCATCAATATGGATATTGTAAAAAAAGCTATAAAAGATTTCAGGGGAACTCACAGACGGTTTGAATACAAAGGCAATATAAATGGGATTTCTGTGATAGACGACTATGCCCATCATCCCACTGAGATAAAGGCTACTCTAAAAGCTGCCTTAAATTATCCTCACAAGAGGATAGTATGCGTATTTCAACCCCATACCTTTAGCAGAACAAAGGCACTACTAAATGAATTCTCTCAAGCCTTTGATTGCGCAGATCATGTAATCATTACAGACATATACGCCGCCAGGGAAAAAGACAACGGCATTGTGAACTCAAAAATGCTGGTAGATTTACTAAGACAAAGGGGTATTGATGCCGAGTATGTAAAGACGTTTGATGAGGTGGTAAATTCCCTCCGGCAAAAAGCCACTAAGGGAGACATTATCATGACAATGGGAGCGGGAGATATATATAAAGTTGGAGAAATGTACCTTGATTCATACAAAACGAAAAATATCGAACAGAAAATCTCATAAAAAAACGACGACACAGTGCCGTCAAAATTTAAACACGCGAAGTAAAACAATCTGACCAAAGATGAGGATAATACTCAAAACAATAGGCCAATGACCGATGGAGCAGCGGAGAAAATCGGCAGTACCTCCCACTGCCGGTTTATACTCCGGCTTTGTAACAGCATCTAACTTCTTTAACAATTTCACAAGGACTAAAAATGCCATTACCCCTAATACCAGCCATGCAATAGCTGACTCTAAAGGGATTGATGTTGCTTGCTGCTCTATTCCTCCTGCTAGCTTCATTATACTGACACTCATAAAGTTGTAGACAAAGTGTATGATCATACTCATAAAGACAGATCCCGTTCTATATACTGAATAAGCGAACAGTATGCCCAAAAAGGCTATAGCTGGTATAGAAGCGGGGTTCATATGCAATAATGCGAAAAAAATACCTGACATCACAATCGCTCGCCTGGATCCTGCTCTCTCATAAGCTGTCATGAAAAAGCCTCTAAAAAAAAGCTCTTCGCATACAGCTGCGCTAAATGCCACTGTTATTATCTCTTCAATGAATATGCGCGTATTTTCGGGTGCAGGAATAGGATTTGGAGGAACAACTATCCATCTGCCGGCCAGAAATAACCATATCACGCTTATGGCTTCCGATACTACCCACCCTACCAATGCGATTATAACTGCAAATAAAATATAGCTAATTTTTATCCTTCTAATTTTCAGTATACTTTTTACATCATATCTTTTGGCAAAAAGGTAAACAAGGATAGGCAAGAGGATAAATCCAAATTCAGTTATTATAAGTCCTGAAAATATATTTTTTAGCTGTACATACCCACCAGCGGTAGACAACAATACTAAAATCAGCAGGTAAAAATAATTAGCCGTTTTTATCTTTACACTTTCCAAATCTCAAAACCCCTTTAATTATTCTAATCTAAGTCAAAATCGAATGTATGACAAGAGGAAAAATTGTACCTAGTATTGCCCCTATTAAGACATCTGAAGGGTAATGCACGCCGATGTACATCCTGGATATACCCACCATAAAAGCTACAAAAATCAACAACATACCAACAGGCTGGTAAAAAATGAATGTAGATATAGCCATACTAAAGGCAGCCGTGGTATGACCTGAAGGAAATGAATAATCATAAAAGTCTTTAAATGTATATACATCGTCGAGTACAAAGCCAGGCCTTTCTCTGCTGACCGCATGTTTAAGGGCTTGAACAACGAGATGGCTGCCGGAAAGTGATAACATCGACTCCAATGCCATTCTCCTCAATAACATATTTTCCTTACTTAAAATATAAAGAAATAGCGTAATAGGAATAACTACCAGCGGACCTGCTAGATTCGTTATAACGGGCATTACCCTATCTAAAAGTTTACACTTTACTTTCTTGTTGATAACGTAAAACAACCTTATATCGGACTTGCTGATAGCATTTATAAATCTAGACACCGAATTCCCCCTTACTGCTTATTTCAAATATATTTTATCACATACTAAATTAAAATGACATTAATTTATTGTTAAAGTTGATTTATAATCCTTTATTATCACAATAGGAGTTTGCTGCTCGTAATTGCCCGATGGATTGCTCTTCAACAGTCTTTCAACCTCTTTTGCAATAACACCCTTTGATGCCCCTATGACATCTACATAGCCCAGGTCATTGGCATCAACGATTACCGCATCAATTCCCATTCTTTCTTTTATCGCCTGACACACTTTATCAGGATTTTTAGGGCCTAAAATAATGTGCCTGTGATACGGCGGCATAGTACCTGCAACATCATCTATCATGACTACCTGTTTTCCTGCTACTCTGAAAAACCAGCCTTTTATTCCCAATAGCCGACCTACTCCTCCAGCTAAAGCCCCCAATAAAATTCTTATTTTTCCCACATCGTCAATCGCCAGCTGAAATGCAGCAGGAGAAGTTAATGACCCATATCTTTTTGGAAAACGGCATAAAAATTTTGCCATCATACCCGCTTTTACGGTTTCCGGTATATAAGCCCTACCCTGTGTTATGGCTACAACACTCTCTGATATGGCTATAAGGTCGCCTTTCTCTGCTATATTGTGGGTGTACTTATACACAACCTCCACTATGTCATCTTTTTCGGTTATAATATGTGTCCTTATAGGAATTATGCTCAACATAATCTCACTCCTTCACATAATTATATGCATATCAAGCCACATACTGTGAATATAAATATACTATAAATGCCATCAGGTTTTTAAGTGGAGGCGAAACAATTGCAATCAATATTTTTCTTAACGAATTTAGTAACAGATACCTATTCATCGTGCCGGGAAGCTGTAAATCAGTTAAAATCCAGAATTGTCTTTGAATTTACCGGTTTGCCTGTGGTAAAGGATAAAAGCCTCGATAAAATCATTAAAATAGAATTTTCCCCTTGTAAATTCAACATGCCCGAAGGTATTTTCAACATAAAAGACAGTACCATTGATTTTTTAGAATTAAAATCTTCAAAGAGTAATGTAATCGATGCAATAATTCACCTTGTCCATAGTTCCAGATATACCATTCAAGTGACGCCGGGTTTGCCTTCGCGGGTATACCTTTATGTGGACAGATCTCCACTTATTCCCCTATTTGAGAATAAGGTAATATACTTAGAGCCGTCCCGCAACCCCAAAGCTATAAGTCCAACCAGCCTGAAAGAAGAAAAACCTACGCTGGAAATTTCAAAAAATCTATATACTCTTTTAAAACTCATGCGCAGCAATGTTACCATAATAAACGAAAAACCTATAAGCTTAGCTGAAAGAACAGAAAAACTTTTAAAACTGCCTCCAGGAATATTGATATGTATTGGTACCACTATCGACGATCCAAAGGTATCAGGTTTTAAAGTGTATTATCATCCATCATCAAAGGAAAGTCTTAACCTGGCTAAAGCCGTACATTCAGCTATGAAAGAAAAATTGCCGCTGGATAGTCTTGGTATCCACGCGGCAAACACAAATAGATTATCTTACGGCAATCCTGGTATACTGGTTGAAGCCGGTTGCATAAGAAACAGAGTAGACGAAGGACATCTTCGCGATGTAGATTATAAGCAAAAGGTGGCCCAGGCACTGTACAATGGCTTAAAAAAATACTTTCAACTTACGCTATAGCAGTAAACCCTGTGAGTTCCTTAAGCGATTCTGATAGACTTTCTATGAGATCGCTATTTAAAGGTTCCACGGGATATATCTTTATTTGCATAGAATCGAGGTATATGCTGGGGTTTTTCCTTAAAGCAATCCCCTTTTTTTCGCATAATGTGGTCACAATATTTAAAATTTCTACCTGATTGCACGATGATGAAATCGTTATGGCCCATCCCGTCTTATCCTCCAGTTCTCTTATAAGCGAGGTATATCTTTCTCCTACAGGTTTTGATATAAAGGATAGCTCTATATACCTCGTCCCGCCTTTTGACTTTATGCTCTTTTTATAGGGCCTGTGAGGATAATCTTTAAAAGCCTGATCTATAAGGTTTAATGCCGCATTTTGTTCCATCATTTTGCTATCGATAGTTTTCTGATGACTTTTATCTATTACCTCTTGCTGTGCATCTCCTGGATGATTTATAAATAAATCCATTCCTGTGCCGTTTTTAAATCTTTCTTTTATATCTTTCAACTCTTGATCTCCCAGGCTTTGATCAATTTTTATTTCAACTACTTTTCTAAAGATATCGTAAGAGATTTTACCCACAGGGGTTACACCTGCTGGCAATGCCTTCAATATTTCTCTATTTATAGCCGATGTATTTATATTCTGATTTATCTCTACCTTCCAGCCAGTCTCCTCTTGGAATTTTTGAAATAAATCCTGATACCTATTTTTCGCCACATCTGGAAAATTGAAATAAACTAAAGCACAGCTCTCATCCTGCCTGGCACCTATCCGGTATACGCCCATTTCAGATGTAAAGTATTGATTTGCCAGTTCCAGCATTTTATTTACTTCCATGATCCTGGGCTTTTTCCTATCCTCAATGGCAGCAAGGTCTAAAGCGTGATACAAAAACATCATTTTTCTGTCGTGATCAAAATAAATAGATTTATCCAATAAATCACTTATTTCTTCCAGACTCTGCTCCTCATACCCCCAGATATGGGCAATATCTTGGGCGCTCAATGCAGCTCCAGATCCTATATTTGTATAAATAAACCTCCAGAGCTCTTCCATGTTTTTCTCGTCTAGCGGAATATCCGCTTTCATGGAAGGATATACGATATCAGCCACTTGTTTTCGAGGTTTTTCCACCTGTATCTCAATATCATCTCCGTTTTGAGGGGTATAAACATTTACTTTAAATTCCTTCATGACCTCCTGCCCCAATTTTGTAATGGCATCAGGTCCACCGTGAACCAGTATAACAGACTTTGGTCGCAGCTTTCCTAAAAGGCCCAATATCTCCATCATATCTGCGTGAGCTGAAAGGGCATATTTACCTACATCGCAGTGGACATTGATGTTAATATCATTAATCTTAATGACCCTGTCCTCCACCTTGCCTTCTGCCAGATCTGCCAGCTGTCTACCCGGAGCTTCTTCGTCCTGATACCCCGTTATAGCTATAAAATTTTTCTCGCCACCTGCAAACTTCTGCGCATATATCTGGCTTGGCCCACCCGTAAGCATCCCTGAACTGGATATTATGATACAACCACCATCTTTTTTAATGATATCATCCCTCATAGTTGATGAAGTTACTTTTTGAATGGTATCATTAAAAAAGATGTCGTTGCCCTTTAAAACCTTCTTAGCCAACTGACTCCTAAGGTAATTGGGGTTTTGCATATAAACCCTGCATATATCCTTTACCAATCCGTCCACATATATCTCAGTATCAGGTAACTGTTTTTTAGCTATTGCTCTCCTTAAGATAAGTATGACCTCTTGAGCTCTCCCCAGGGCAAAAGCAGGTATCAATACATTGCCTTTTCTGCTGATTACATTCCTTACCATATCTATCAATCTTTTTTCTTCCATCTCCCTGTTTGCATGCAACCTATCGCCATACGTAGACTCAATGATAGCTATATCAGGCCTGAGCCTTGGTATTGAAGCACCTTCTATAGCATTCTGTTTAAACCCTGAGAAATCCCCGCTATAAAATATGCTGCCTTCAGGGGTTTTTAAATACAATGAGGCCGCTCCTAATATATGCCCTGCACTATAAAAAGTAGCTGTGATGTCGCAGTCGTCAAAAGGCTTTATATTTACGTGGGGCGAATAGCACATGACCCTATCCAGCATATCAATAACGTGATTTTCAGTGTATATGGGTATCTCCGCTTCTCTTTCCATAATCTTGAGACTATCGTAAAGCAAAACCCTCACCAGATCTTTTGTAGGCTGTGTCATGTATATCCTGGCATTGGGATACTGTCTGCTTATAGCTGGAAGTGCACCTGTATGGTCTATATGGGCGTGGCTTATAAAAATAGCATCGACCCCACCATTGTCCTGTATAAGGCTAAAATCAGGTAACGAATCTTTGTTTGACGTCATCCTGATGCCACAATCCAGCAAAATATTTTTCCCAGCCACTCTCACAAGATAACAGGATGCACCAACTTCCATGGCGCCGCCGCAAAAAATTAATTTCAAGAATATCACCTCCCCGTAAAATTATACCACAACAGTCTGTCATTTAGACAATATATCCCTACTTCCCCTTACAAACGATAATACGGCGCTTATAATACCTATGGCAGCAGACACGACATATGCGTCTTTAAGTCCATACAGCGTAGCAGCCGCACTTCCAAAACCTAATACATTTAAAAAGTACGCCCTGCGCGCCGTATATATAGCCCCACCAATAGCAATACCCAGCACCATACCTACATTTCTCATGGTAGCTAACACACTGGATGCAATGCCCAATCTCTCTTTTGGCGCACTTCCCATTATCTCCGTATTATTAGGGGATTGAAACATGCCATTTCCTATTCCGAATAAGGCAAGCCTCCATATAACATCTATAGCACCAGATGTATTACGTAAAGTACTCATCAAAAAAAGAGCAACAGAGCATATAAGAGCGCCTATGGTACTCAAAATCCTTGAACCCATTTTATCCGTTAGCATTCCTGAAATAGGAGCAACCACAAATACCGTAAGAGGAAACGCGGTCATAATCAACCCTAATTTTTCTGTAGAGAATCCTCTATACGTCAGAAAAAACGGCGTTAAAAATGTCATAACAAATTGCGCCATAAAATTAAAGAGGGCACTTAAATTGCCTGCCGTAAACAGCCTATTTCTAAACAGTGAAAAATCCAGCATGGGTTCGTTTACATGGGTTTCTACATATATAAACGCACATAAAAAAATCGCCGCAACAATAAT
This sequence comes from Caldanaerobius fijiensis DSM 17918, assembly GCF_900129075.1. NCBI lineage: Bacteria > Bacillati > Bacillota > Clostridia > Thermoanaerobacterales > Thermoanaerobacteraceae > Caldanaerobius > Caldanaerobius fijiensis. Next base: position 37,507 of record NZ_FQVH01000018.1, on the reverse strand, counting down.
CAGTGTTATGCCTGTTGGAGATGTCCAACCAAAAGCGTTGCCTTTACTTATATACATGAGCAGGGATATTAAAAATACAAATGCAGTAGCAGCACCTATGACATCAAAGCGTTCCTTTACTACTTTGTGTTCCTCAATTATTACTCTTTCAGCCCATATATAGCCTATGATACCTATAGGTACGTTTATATAGAATATAGCCCTCCACGAAAAGGCATATATCAGTAAACCTCCGATAGTAGGGCCGACCGCCAGACCCACGGCCACTGCCATAGCGTTAAATCCCAGTGCTTTACCCCGCTCTGCAGGAGGAAATACTTTTGTAATTATAGCAGGCGCCATGGACATCATCATACCGGCTCCTAATGCCTGTACCCCCCTTGCCACTACCAGAACACCTATATTAGGCGACAGACCACATACCGCCGAAGAGGCAGCAAACAAAATCATTCCTATCTGAAATAACCGTTTGTACCCCAGCATATCTCCCAATCTACCAAAGGTCAATAACATACTGCTCAGCACCAGAAGATAAGACATCGATACCCAGCTTACCGTTCCCACGTCCACATTAAAATAGCGCTGTAGGGTCGGCATAGCTATATTCACAACACTGCCATCCAGCGGTCCCATCATCGAACCTATGAGCACTGCCGACAATATCAGATACCTGTTCTTATAAGCTTTTTCGCTCAAGCTTTCTCCCATTTCATAGATACCCCCTACATAAGTTGTAATAAATATTATAGCATAATCATTTTGATAGTAAAACTAATTATCACTGCTTGTTTGTAACACTTTCTGTCCTAAGTCATATCTTATAATTAGAAATCATTAATAAATGAAAAAAATATTCAATTGAGGAGGATATATCATGTGTGGAATTGCTGGATGGGTTGATTATGAACAAAATTTGAGTGATAAAAGAACCATCCTTGAAAAAATGGGTGAAACATTAGCAAATCGTGGACCTGATGAATCAGGGATTTTTCTCTCACCACACGCTGCCTTTGCCCATAGAAGGCTTATAGTGGTGGACCCGGCAGGAGGAAAGCAACCTATGACGAGAAGGTATAACAATGCTGATTATACCATTGTATATAATGGTGAACTCTATAACACCAACGATCTGCGCCAGCAATTGGAGTGTAGAGGGTATACATTCCACTCTCGTTCAGATACAGAAGTACTCCTGATTTCTTACATTGAATGGGGAACTATGTGTGTAAACAAATTTAATGGAATTTTTGCCTTCGCCATATGGGACGATAGAAAGAAAATATTATTTGCAGCTCGCGATAGGGTTGGGGTCAAGCCATTTTTCTTCACCGTAAGAAAAAATTCGTTTATATTCGGCTCTGAAATAAAAGCATTACTGGCTCACCCACTGGTAAAACCTCAAGTAGATGCTATAGGTCTTGCAGAAATCTTTGCCATGGGTCCAACCAGAACACCGGGACTAGGTGTCTTTAAAGACATATATGAGTTAAAACCCGGTTACTGGCTGATATTTGACCAAAAAGGCGTACATCAAAACCAGTACTGGAGATTGGAAAGCAAACCTCACACCGACGATATTGAGACCACTGCTGAAAAAGTACGCTGGCTGTTAAAAAATAGCGTAGAAAGACAGCTGGTAGCAGATGTCCCTGTGTGCACATTCCTTTCCGGTGGATTAGACTCCAGCGCTTTAACAGCTATAGCCCAGAATGTACTTAAAAATGCAGGCATGGAAAATATTCACACCTATTCTGTGGATTATGTGGATAACGATCTTTACTTTAAAGCAAATGAATTTCAGCCTAATTCTGATAATCACTGGATAGAAATTATGTCAAAATACCTAAATACCCAGCACCACAATATAATAATAGACACCCAGCAATTAGTAGAATCTCTGAAGACAGTGGTTGTAGCACGAGACCTGCCAGGTATGGCGGACATAGATTCATCCTTGTACCTTTTCTGTCGCGAAATAAAAAAAGGTGCGACGGTAGCATTATCAGGGGAATGTGCCGACGAGATATTCGGAGGATACCCATGGTTTAGAAATCCTGAAGTTGTCGCATTAAACACTTTCCCATGGATAAGAAAATTAAAAGAGAGAAGCGCATTGCTATCACCTGAACTGGTAAAAATATTACACCCTATGGAATATGTATATATGCGGTATAAAGAAGCCCTAAAGGAGGTACCTCATATGGAAGGCGAAAACCCACACGAATACCGCATGAGAGAGTTACTCTACGTTAATATGACAAGATTTATGAGTATGCTATTGGATAGAAAAGATCGCATGAGTATGGCAGTAGGTCTGGAAGTACGCGTACCCTATGCTGACCACAGGATAGTGGAATACGCTTGGAATATACCATGGGATATGAAAACTTGTGATAATATGGAAAAAGGTATATTGAGAAGAGCCTTAAAAGGATTGCTACCCGATCAGGTGCTATACAGGAAAAAGAGCCCATACCCCAAAACACACCATCCCGCCTACTTAAAAGCCACGAAAAACCTGGTAACTCAGATTTTAGAAGATCCTACATCTCCCATATTGCCACTCATAAATCCTGAAAAAATACGCGAATTGATAGACACAGATGCATCAGAATATACGCCGGCATGGTTTAGCCAGCTCATGGGCAGCGCTCAACTTTTTGCCTATTTATACCAGATCAATACGTGGCTTGCAGAATACCATGTGGAAATCATACTATAAACGTTGGAGCACATTAAAGTATTAGCTTTAATGTGCTCCAATTCTTTACAAACTCTCTCATCATCGCGCTTTCTCCATGTCCTGGATACAGCATAACATCAGGATACAATTTTATCATCATTTCTATAGAATCTTTAATTTTTTTGCTATCTCCGCCCACAAAATCAGTTCTTCCTATGCTTTGAGCAAAAATTGTATCACCAGAAAACATAACACCGTCACAAACATAGCAGACGCTCCCCGGCGTATGTCCAGGGGTGTGAACCACATTAATGGTAATTTCACCTACGGCTATCAACTCTCCTCCATTAAGGACTATATCCGGCTTAAGAGAAATATCCATTCCCACATGCGCCGAAAGGTTAAGCATAGGATCTTTTAGCATTTCTACATCGCCATTATGTATTACAACAGGAGCAGACGTTATAGCCTTTATTTTTTGCACACCGCCTATGTGGTCAAAATGGCCATGGGTTAACATTATATATCCGACATTCAATCCATTTATATGGTCAATTAGTTCATCAATTACGTCACCGGGATCTATTACAGCACATACCTTGTTGTTTTCGTCCTCCACCACATAGCAATTCTCCAGCATACCACTAGACACATATCGCGTAATTTTCATTACATCACCTGCCATATTTTATTAAACATTAACTATCTTATCCAAAATCAATTGGTCTTTATATGCTTCTTCAAAAGTAGGAGTTTCCTGATATACGATTCGCCCCTCACATATGTTTTTGAAAAAATTAATGAGGCTGGCCATGTGCATGTTTACCATATAACCCATAGAAAATTTTTCTCCAGGATAGATAGTCCTGACGTATTTTGTAAAGGCCCCTTCGCCATCATATATCCCTGAATACATCCTGTTTTCCTGTTTTTTGTATAAAATAGCATAATCCGGATGTTTCGTGGATATCATAATAGACCCTTTTGTACCGTATATCTCAAAACGCGTCTCTTCTTCCATTTCAGCAGAAATCCTGGATGCCTCTATAGAACCCCATGCACCTGACTCCAGTTCTACATCCACATTAGTCCAGTCATCTACATCAACATCCTCCATAATGTTTGACCCCTGTTTTGAAGGCCTTTGTTTAAAAAACGTCCTGGATTGCGCCCTTAAAGATGTTATTTCACCCAGCATAAATCTCACGGCATCGATCAGATGAATCCCCATGTCTACAATAGCACCACCGCCACATGTAGCCTTTTTCATTTTCCACGAAATAGGCCTGTTGGGATCTAGATAACCCGAGTGCAACATCATGGCTTTGAAATTTAAAATCTGTCCTATTTCTCCGTTTTTCACCATGTCCCTGGCCTGAGCTACAGCTGGCATAAACCTATACATAAGGGCAGTCTGGTTTATAACATTTTTCTTTATAGCGGCTTCCTTTATTTTGAACGCCTCATCGCCGTTTAAACCTATAGGTTTTTCCAGATATATATCATAACCTCTATCGATAACCTTCATAGCCTCTTCAAAATGCAAATAGTTAGGCGTACATATATCCACAGCGGTGAGGCCTTCTGCATCTAAGAGCTCGCCTATGCTTTTAACGCCTTTTTCAAAAAAATGAGGAAGCGATAAAAGATCCCTTTTATAAACAGGACCTAAGTGTACCTCAAAAGGCAAATCGGGAAAAACCAATGGCATTGCAAAACAAGCGATAGCATGTATTTTGCCTATATAACCCAACCCTATAAAACCCAATTTTATCTTATTCATTATCCTACCCTTCCTTATACAGTTTATCTCATATACGTGCTCAATCTTTTTATATCCCTGATAATAATCTTTTGCCTGTCCAATTCCAGCAGGTTTTCTTTACTCATCTGATTTAATATCCTTGTTACAGTCTCCCTGGTCGTACCTACCATACTGGCAAATTCCTGCCTGGATATTTCCTTTATCATTATCTTATCGCCAGACTTTTCTCCTTTTTCTTCCGCCAATCTTATAAGTGTGGAAATTGTTCTGCCTATAGCATCCCTCAGTGCAAGACTATTTATCTGTTTACTTATGTCTTGCAATCTCTTGGCCATGACTTTTATGAGTTCAAGAGCCAGTTCACTATTTGATCTTATCAATTCTTCAAGTCTATCGTTGTTCAACACGATGAGAATGGAATCCTCCAATGCCTCAGCATCAGCAGGATAAGGCCCGCTGCTAAATAAGGTTGCTTCAGCAAAGACCTCTCCTGGCTTCATTACGTGTATAATATACTCTTTACCTTCTTCATCCATCATCGAAATCTTAACAGATCCTTCTTTGACCACATAAACAGCTTCGCCTGGTTCTCCTTGCTGAAATAAAACGGTTCCCTTCTTAACCCTTTTGATAACAGCAATATTCGCGATCTCCTTTACAAGAGATTCTTTGAGATCTTTAAATAAAGGTATACGCTTAAGATATTCCCAATCTTCCATAATATCACTCTTTCAAATTTCTAGCAATATTCGCAAACTTTGTATACTGACCCAACCACGCCAGTTCAACTGTCCCTGTTGGACCATTTCGCTGTTTGGCTATAATGACTTCTGCAATATTTTTTTTATCTGTGTCAGGATTGTAATAATCATCTCTGTACAAAAACATAACTATGTCCGCGTCCTGCTCTATAGATCCCGATTCCCTTAAGTCACTTAGCATCGGCCTATGATCAGATCTGGTTTCAGGAGCCCTGGAAAGCTGCGAAAGGGCAATAACAGGAACATCTATTTCTCTCGCTAAAGCCTTTAATGACCTGGATATCTCCGATACCTCCTGCTGCCTGCTCTCAGCCTTTTTATTGCTCTGCATAAGCTGTAGATAATCTATAACCACAAGACCAAGTCCCTTTTCCAGCTTCAGGCGCCTACATTTTGCTCTCATTTCCATAGTGGTGATAGCAGGGGTATCGTCTATATATATAGGAGCTTCAGAAAGTATGCCAACAGCAGCAGCCAGTTTGGGCCAATCCTCTTCTGTCAAATCTCCCATCCTCAACTTATGGCTGTCTACCATTGAAAGAGAACATAAAAGCCTTTGCGTCAACTGCTGTTTGGACATTTCTAAACTGAATACCATTACAGGAACTTTTTGTTTTATAGCTACATATTCTACAATGTTCATCGCCATAGCCGTCTTGCCCATAGACGGGCGCGCCGCTATAAGTATGAGATCAGACGGCTGAAATCCCGATGTCTTCATGTCCAGATCGACGAAACCAGATGGCAATCCTATTATTTTACCCTTATTTTTATACAATTCATCGATTCTGTCTATAGTTTCTATAAGGATATCTTTAATAGGAGTAAACGGCTGCCTGTTGCGACTTTGAGCTATATCAAATATCTTCTGTTCAGCAATATCCAATATACCTTCTACATCGTCAGATTCACTGTATCCTGCATCCATTATCTCAGATGAGGCCACAATAAGCCTCCTCATGACAGCTTTTTCCTCAATTATCTTGCAGTAATGCTGCACGTTGGATATTGAGGTTACTCCTGCCACCAATGAAGTAAGATATGCGGCTCCTCCCACCTTATCTAGAAGTTTGCGCTGATTTAATTCATCTGTTACCGTAATCAAATCTACAGGCTGATTCTTATCATATAATTCTAATATGGTCCTGTATATGATGCTATGTGATTCCCTGTAAAAATCTTCTGGCTTTAATAATTCCACTACATCGGTAATCACATCATTATCTAATAAAATTGCACCCAGTACCGCCTGTTCTGCTTCTATGTTGTGTGGTGGAACCCTTACTTGCATCTATTATTCCCCCTCAATAACCACCTTTAACTTCGCTGTGACTTCCGGATACAGCCATACATCTACATAAAAAGTCCCCAGGTATTTTATAGGCTCCTCTAACATGATCTTACGCTTATCTACGTCAATGCCATGTTGTTCTTTGAGCTTTTCCGCTATTTCTTTTGATGTGACAGACCCAAAAATCTTGTCATTTCCTGCTTTAACTTTTATAACAACGCCGGTCGAATTCAATCTCTGAGCCAAATCCTGTGCCTCTTTTTTTTCTCTGGCCTTTTTTTCCTCCTCCATACGCTTTTTTTCCTTTAACTGCCTTATACTGCTTTCAGTAGCTTCTACACCCAGCCCTCGTGGTATCAAATAGTTTCTAGCATAACCGTCACTGGCATTTACCACGTCGTCTTTCTTCCCTAACCCCTTTACATCCTTTAAAAGAATAACCTTCATGACATCTCCTCCTCAAAATATTTATCTATTGCTTCATAGAGCAATTTTTTAGCTTCATCTATATTTACATCAAACAACTGTGCTCCGGCGATTCCGAGATGACCACCACCCCCTAATTTTTCCAGTATAAGTTGAACATTGACATCGCCCATCGATCTTCCACTGATAATCACCGTATTATTGATCTGGCTCATCACAAAAGCAGCCTCTACTCCTTTTATATTTAATAGCTCATTGGCAGCCTCTGCTACCAATAAATGTATATTACTCACATTTGATGGGCATATTGAAATAGCTATGCCATTATCCATGAATTCCGCAGCTTTTACTATTTCGGCTCTGATAGAATATGTCTGTATATCATCTTTAAATACCTGAACCACGTGAGTAGAGTCTGCACCCATTCTCCTCAAGAATGATGCGGCTTCAAAGGTCCTTACACCGGTCTTGTAAGTAAAATTTTTGGTGTCAAGCATTATGCCGGCCATTAATGCTTCTGCTTCTATTTTATCTAATTCTATCCTATCTTTCATATATTGCAACAACTCTGTCACCAGTTCGCTGGTGGAAGACGCATATGGTTCCATATACGTCAATATGGTTTTATCTATAGAATCATTGGTTTTCCTGTGGTGGTCTATAACGACAATTCTATTAACTTTCTTTAAGATCTCAGGGTACGTCATGTAAGCAGGACGTTGGGTGTCCACAACTACAAGAAGGCTTCTTTCATCCATAAGGCTATCTACCTGGTCCACATCAATGAATGAACTGCTGTACTCCTCATCTTCCATAACTCTATCGAGAAAATCCTGTACTGTAGCGTTTACCGTATCCATCACTATATAGGCATTTTTGCCATACTCCTTACTGGCCCTTAATATTCCCATTGCCGAACCCAACCCATCCATATCCATATAATTATGGCTCACAATTATTACATTGGATGACTCTGATATCAATTGTCCAAGAGCATGAGCAATAACCCTTGCTTTTACTTTTGTCCTCTTTTCTACAGCCTGAGTTTTACCTCCATAATAAGATATCCTGTTTTTTCTTTTGACTACCGCCTGATCTCCACCTCTACCTAAAGCCAGATCCAATGCGGTATCTGAATCCATATAAATATTTCTTATATTATCACTGTATGACGCAATACCCATACTCAGGGTTATAGGTATTTTGTTGCCCACATCAATGCTTCTTATTTCATCTAATATATCAAATCTCTTTTCTTCGGCCTGTTTAAGCTTCTGGTTTGTCATAAACACTATATAACTATCATTTTCATACTTCCTCAAACACGCATCAATGGAATTGGCCCATTTATTCAATCTATTATCGACCTCAGCCACTATTAAAGCTCTATCAAGATCGTCCAATCCCTGCATAACCTCATCGTAATTATCTACCTGTATAAGCCCTATTACAGGTAAAATATCCTCATAAGCCTTTTTTAAGTGAAATTCTTCTGTTGCATCAAAAAAATACACAATGAATATATCATCGTCATTCACTTTATCCACTTTTTTTATCATACAGTATTTCTTATCGCCCACATCCAGCGTATTATCGACGTTCTTTTTATTTAAACCCTGAGTTATAAAATTAATTACCTTTTTATCGATATCGCTATAACCCTTAAAATTCTCATTGTAGTAAGAATTACGCCATATTATGCGCGATTTATCCGCGATCACCACAGCTAAAGGCAAGTTCTCCAGAGATTTCTTTACCATAACATCCAGTTGAACAGCTGCCTCTTCTATCTCTCTCCAGAGCTCTTCCCTTTGCTCACTTATATTATCATACACCTTTATCACTACAGACAAAAAAATTATAAAGGATATGCCTCCTATTAACAGGTTATAATATGAAATTACGGCAATCATCAACGCTGTAAGCAGCACAAACATCCTTATATTTTGGTTTAAAAATTGGACAATTTTTTTATTTAGCATAGAGCTACCTCCTGGAATCCATCCTGAGGTGTCTGAAATCTAAACCTGCATCCAGTAAACCTATCACAAAAACCAGCATATTAAAATAACCATAGAATAATAGCATAATAAATATTATCGTTTTAAAAAATCCATTCATACCTGCCTTTTTCATATAAAATGTAGCTAACGACAATCCATCAATAAAAAATGCCACAAATCCAATCGCTAAAAAATTATTTATTACATGTACCACATTTTGCCCCACCGCTTCCGCCTTTATAAAAAATCCAGCTACTACAAAAAGTGAAAAAATTATTGCCGCGCTCCTGGGCATAATCCAAGTAGAAAATGGCGGAAGTGTGGCAACGTCCTTATAACCTAATCTTTTTAGAACCATGTTATTTACTAAATAATTTATAAACACAACGATAAACACCGACGCCATTATGATAAATGGCATAAGCATTTTCAACATAGCCAGCATGTTTTGCATCAACACATTTATGTCCTGTAATGCTTGCCCCTGTATACCCATCTTTTTATATATCTCTATATTCAATTGCATAGCCTGTCTAAAAGCATCGATATTCTGTGATACAACATTAATACCAGCAATTTTAGACGCAATCCAAAGGCTTAAAAGTATAGAAAATAGGCCTATAAAAAAAGCTCCAAATAATGTTGTTACGGGGGATACTCTCAGCTTTTGAAAATACCCTATGCCTATGCCAATACTACCCAATCCCATAGTTCCGAGTAACGACAGAGGACCAGACAATATCGCAATTATCACCGATGCCACTATCAACGACAACAGGCTTATTTTTAGTCCATGCCTGTATCCGATGACAGCTATAGGGACAGGAAATACCACGTACAAAAAAGATAAAAAAGGAATATACGCACTGGCAATCGCTATTATTACAGCAATACCTGAGAGCATAGCTCCCTCAACTATACCCTGTGTATTCTTATTATTCATCGGCACACTCCTTTATGAATATTAGTAAAAAAGAGGGCCTCGCCCTCTTTAATTATAGCATCATTCTATTGTAAATGGAAGTAAAGCTAAATGCCTCGCCCTCTTTATAGCAACGGTAAGTTGTCTCTGGTGTTTTGCGCAATTACCTGTGATCCTTCTCGGTAGTATTTTTGCTCTTTCAGACATGTATTTTTTCAATCTATTTATATCTTTATAATCAATCTCTTCTATCTTATCGGTGCAAAAACTGCATACTTTTTTCTTCTTCTTGTTTTTCTTTTTATCATTCTTTACTTCTTCTTTGTTCACGATTTCCCCTCCTTTCAGAACGGAAGCTCATCTTCACCCTCTACAGGCACAAAACCATCCAACGAATCCAGATCGTGGGCTATATCATTATCCTGACTAACATTGAATCCCTGCTTGTTATTATTTCCCCAATCTAAAAACCTCACATTATCAGCGACTACTTCCGTGATAAAATGTCTTTTTCCTTCCTGGTCATCCCAATTGCGCGTCTGTATCCTGCCTGTAACAGCCACCAATCTGCCTTTAGTCAAATTGTTGGCACAGATCTCAGCCAGTTTTCTCCACGCCACTATGGGTATGAAATCTGCTTCCCTTACACCCTGTTGATTGGTAAAATTCCTGTCTACTGCTAAAGTAAAAGAAGCTACAGGAACACCACTACCAGGTATAAACCTTAATACAGGGTCTTTTGTCAAACGACCTATCAAAACTACCATATTAATCATTTTTTATTACTCTCCCTTTTTTACGATAAGATACCTGAGTATCTCATCGGTAACTCTACAGGTCGTCTCTAACTCACTGGGTATATCTCTTTCGCCGTTAAACTCCAAAAAAACATAATATCCTTCATTAAATTTTTTTATGGGATACGCAAGTCTTCTCATACCCCACTCATCTACATTAGTTACTTCGCCTTTTTGCCCTATTATAGATTTGAATCTCTCCAACAATCCATTCCGTTTTTCTTCCTCTACTTCAGGCTTTAAAACGTAGACAAACTCATACGACCTCATACCTTCACCTCCTTCTGGACTTAAGGGTCCGCAATGGACCAAGGATACGCGATTATTAATTATATCATTGATTTCCGGTTTTTTCAACAGAGCTCCTGAGTATTTTTTTCATTTTCTTTTCAAATTCAAGCCTGGGCAGCATCACCATTCGCCCGCATTTTGTGCACTTTATCCTTATGTCCGCGCCAAGCCTCATTATTTCCCATTCATTATTTCCGCACGGATGTGGTTTTTTCATCATAACGATATCGCCAAGGGTATACTCTTTCATCAATTAACACCCCTCTTTTCCCTCATTATAGATCACAACTTTATTGTAAGGCATTTCTATACCCTCTTTATCAAAGGCTTCTTTTATCTTGAGCCTCAATTCTCTCTCCACTTCCCAGTGCTTCATAGGTTTTGCTATAGCCACAATAGTAATATTTACCGCACCTGAACCAATGCCGCTGACCCCCAGGACGGTCGGGCCATCTACGATTTTATCTGACATTTCTTCTCTCACTTCATCGCACACCATCTGAAGCACATTTTGTACTTTATCCAGGTCTTCTTTATAAGCCACAGATATCTCCACCAATGCCCTCATATTGCCGGCGTTGTGGTTGGTAACCGATGTTATCTGCCCATTTGGTATAATATGAATAGCACCAGAAAAATCTCTGATCTTGGTTACGCGCAAACCCACCTCTTCTACAATACCGCTGTATTTGTCAACGGTTATATAGTCACCGACTCCAAACTGATCTTCAAATAGTATAAAAAAGCCTGTAATAACATCCTTTACCAGACTTTGAGCACCAAAACCTACTGCCAATCCACCTATGCCAGCTACCGTAAGCAGCGATTCGATCTTTATGTTAAAAAAACTCAGTACAATTGTTACAAATATAAAATATATAACGTATTTTGATATATTTTTTACGAGAGTACCCATGGTTTTTATTTTTCTTTCAGAAATATTAAATTTGCTGCTCTTATAGTTTCTAAAAAATTTGTCAACAGCCTTATAAAGCAATAAAAGCGTCAATCTTGTAACAATAAATGCCACTATTATTTTTACAGCTATCCACATTATATCTATCCACTTCTGCGGTATATTCAAAAATATATCATTGAACACAATCACACCCCCTATAAGTAATTTTATCATGATCCTGCTATATTTGCATCCCTATGTATCAAAAGTGCATTAAATGTCAATTATAATATCGAGGTGTATTTTATGACTTATTATTACAACGCATACAACTATGAAAAGCTTAGCGAATTTAAGTCCGTATTATATGAGGAAATTAAAGCTGTACGTAAGCCTTATCAAAACATCATTTTACTCTGCATAGGTACAGATAGGGCCACTGGCGACTGTCTGGGGCCTCTCGTGGGGCATAATTTAAAAAATAGAAACGTTGAATCAAGTAATGTATACATATATGGTACCCTTGATGAACCTGTGCACGCTAAAAATCTATTAGAAGCCGTTGAAATGATTAAAAGATTAGATAATCCTTTCATCATCACGGTTGATGCGTGCCTTGGTAAACTGGAAAATGTAGGTTATGTAACCTTCGGACCTGGTCCTATAAGGCCTGGTGCTGGTGTTAACAAACAATTACCAGAGATAGGGAATTTTCATATAAACGGCATTGTTAACATGAGCGGCTTTATGGAATTTATGTTATTACAAAACACGCGGTTAAATCTCGTCATGAGAATGGCCGATTATATAACCAAAGGACTTTTTTATGCCATTCAAAACCTCAAAAGAGAGAGAGCCTTATTATAGGCTCTCAAATCTTCTGCGATGCCAGGCTATCTGCATCTATTTTCTTGTTTGTCATTCGAGCTACCCGTCTTATAGTGTTTATGACTTTATCGTATTTTTCATAGAATATCATAATAAGGTCACCAGGCATTGCGTTTGCCATAGCCATTTCCAATGCTTCGCTTTCTGACAACACTATCTTTATCTCTTTCCCAAATCCTGTGGTTTCAACGCCTTTTCTTAATATATTAGCTACAACTCCCGGTTTTCTTCCTCTTAGATCCTGATCTTCTTTTATGTAAATTACATCAAAAGCCTTACCGCATATCTCCCCAATCTGTCTGATGCTATCATCAGTTCTATCACCCGGTACGCCTATGATACCCACAAGCCTATCCGCACCCATTTTAGTCGCCGCTTCTATCACAGCCTTATAACCATCTATGTTATGCCCATAATCTACCAGTACCCTGTAATTGCCTATATTGAATATATTAAATCTACCTGGGTTGTGCTTTTGATCACAATAAAATGTCGAAAGCCCTTTTGATATATCCTTGATCGGAATCCTCAAAGCCCAGCATCCAGCTGTAGCAGCGAGGCTGTTTTGAACATTAAACTTCACACTGCCATTCAGGGTTGCTGGTATATCTTTAATATCTATGACTGGAACTATCGAATCCCTGTTTGCTACCATTATCATATCATCTTTTAAATATACAGCAGTGCCCCCTGACAAAATATGTTTTTTTATCAACAGGTTGTTCTCATTCATGGAAAAGTACACTTTCTTACATTTTACCCTGCTTTCAATATAACCCGTCATACTATCATCAGCATTTAAAACCGCATATCCATCTTCTTTTACGGCCTCTACCACCAAAGATTTAACAAAGGCCATATCTTCCAGAGTTTCTATACCATCAAGTCCGAGATGGTCTTCCGTAACATTGGTGATGATACCAACATCGCTCAAATCGTATCCTAAACCGGCCCTTATAATACCTCCTCTAGCCGTTTCTAAAACAGCAGCATCTATATTTTTATCCGCCAAAACCGTAGCTGCACTTAAAGGACCTGTATTATCGCCCTTTAATATAAGCTTATTATCCACATATATGCCATCAGTTGTCGTCATACCTACTGTATAACCACAAGCGCTCAAAATATGCGCTATCATTCTGGTAGTAGTAGTTTTACCATTGGTACCTGTAACAGCTACAATAGGTATTGTACTTTTGCTGCCATAGGGGTAAAGCATATCTATTATAGATTTAGCCACATCCCTGGGCTGGCCCTTTTGGGGAAAATAATGCATTCTTATACCTGGAGAAGCATTTACCTCTATAACAACGCCTCCTGTAACTGTCAAAGGTTTTGATATATCTGGCGCCGTGATATCTACTCCTGCAATATCCAGTCCTATAGCCTGTGCCGCTCTTATAGCTATTGCTACATTATCAGGATGTATTTTATCAGTACAGTCTACAGCTATACCACCTGTGCTCAAATTATCGTTATCTCTTAAATAAATTTTCTCACCTGATTGAGGAACATAATTGAGGTCCTTCCCCTGTCTATTCAACACCATAAGTACAATAGGGTCTATTTTAATCTTTGTCAGGGGTTTTTCATGTCCTTCCCCTCTGTTGGGATCTTCGTTTAGTTTATCTATAAGTTGTTTTATACTGCTTTTTCCATCGCCAATCACATGAGCTGGAATCCTCTCGGAAACCGCTGCTACCTTATCTTTTACCACCAATACTCTATAATGGCGTCCCTGTATATGTTTTTCTACAATGATATTCTCCGAGTATCCCTTTGCGATCCTGTATGCCAACCTCACATCTTCATCTGAAGTTAGATTTAAACAGACGCCTTTCCCCTGATTGCCGCTTAAAGGCTTCACTACCACAGGATAACCTAATTCCCGGGCTATGGAAACGGCATCATCTTCTGAATAGACCTCATAGCCTTCAGGAACAGGGATACCGTACTCTCTCAATATCTTTTTGGTAAGCTGTTTGTCACAGGATATGTCCACAGCTATGCAGCTGGTATTCTCCGTTATAGTACCCTCTATTAATTTCTGGTATTTACCATACCCCAATCTCAATATGCTGCTGTTACCTATCCTCGTTACAGGAATACCCCTCCTTTTAGCCTCCTCTACTATTGCCTTAGTACTCGGACCTAAGTCAAATTCGGCTATCACTTTCCTTAAATCTGATATCTTATTATCTAAATCGATGCATTCTCCTTTTAATAACTTGTTTAATAAATCCACTGCCAGCTTTCCCGACCTTAAGCCACAATCCTCTAACACATATTCATAGACTATGTAATATTTCTCGCCCTCAATACATCTGGCTTTGCCGTACCTCACGTCATATCCGACCATGTGTTGTAATTCCAATATTACATGCTCTGTAACATGAGCAAGATACGTTCCATCATAAAGCCTTTTGACAAAACCCCCAGGTTTTCCTGCACTGCAATAGTGTTCTTTCAAACCCGGAAGTAAATCCAGCAATTTTGCATTAAAATCCGGTATATCCTTTGTCGGTATGTCGCTATAGCCTTCAAGATCTAAGGTCAATTTGATAACAGGCCTATGGCAATAAATATTTCTGCCCCTGTATATATTTATACCTAAAATATTCATAACAATTGCTGCTAAGCAGCTATAAACCTCCTTTTAAAATCGGTTCTCTCTTTGCGAGATCAAAGCCTGATCCTGGCGATAATACATGTAAAGTTACTCCAATTAGCTCCAATACATCGCCACGGCTCAATTCAGATATATTGGAATAACGAATGTTTTTGGCATCCAATACTGTAACACTATTGGTACCTATTACCTGAAACAAACCATTGCTATCTACAGCGATAGCTGTATCCTCATCGATTCCTATTCCCAGTGTGTAAGGATTTTGCGCCACAGCATACAGAAGCCTTCCTATCCTTCCTCTCTGGGCAAAGTGCTGGTCAATGACCACTTCATTTATAAACGCAAGACCTGGTGCCATGCTTAATGTGGTTTTTTTAGGTGTATCCGCTTCACCATCCACTATCATGGTGCTGCTCATAGCAGAAGCTCCAGCACTGGTACCAGCAATAACCGTCCCTTTCCTGTACACATCAATCAATGCCTCATTGACCCTTGTCCCACCCAATATACTAGTTATCCTGAGCTGATCGCCGCCGGAAAAAAAAATACCCCCTGCATCGTATACCTTTTCTACATTTTTTTTATCATTAGCGTCTTCCCTACCAGATATATCCAGTGTTTCTATTTCATCTACTCCTAGCCTTTTAAACACCTTCTTATAAATATCAAAGACTTGTTGAGGCTTTTGAGTCGCTGTCGTTATTATAAGCAATGAATTTTTTTTTGCTTTTATTGAATCTACCACATAATTTAGTATCTTACACTCATGCTCTTTATCCTCTGCACCACCTATTATAATCAAATTCCCTTTCACTTTTTCGTCCATCTTACCACCCTATTCGAATAACGGTGTTATGAGCCTGGTCTTAAGAGCATTAAGGATATTATCGTATTCCATAGATCCGCTTATCAACAGCGTCCCATTTTTCCCGGGTTTTATATACTTAAGTTGTTGACCAAATGCATTACTGTATATATACGCATCACACATCAACCCTTCGTCAATATAGATAACCTGATATCCCTGGCTTTCAAGTAATGTTTTTAGATCTTCCATTCCGCGATCTATTGCAATTAACAAAAAAATACACCTCCTGAAATATTATAACCGGAAGTGTATCTCTTATTCTTCTATATGAATTTTTTTCTAGCTTTATCTATGACTTCAAGTTCTTCTGCAGATAATTTATAATTAGACATACCATTTTTTATAGGCTTTGCGTATGTCGTGGTCTCATTCCTGCCGTATATACCCGTTATAACTACTCCATCATCGTGATCGTCTAAGAGCGCTATAGAAAAACTTAAGTCACTGCCTACTTCATCAAAAGCATTGTAACGGACAATTGCAACTTTTTTTATACTCATTTCCAGCTTTCTAACTATCTCGTCCATTTGCTTTTGAAAATCATTTACCTTCATTAAGGCCGTTTCAACTTCTGACATATAGCTTTTAAGTAATTTTTCAATATTTACTCCGTTTTCTCCTTTCATGAAAACATCTATACGCCTTTTCAATTTTCCCAACTTTATAAATAGGGATATATAAAGAAATAATAGAATAAATAATAAAACTATTATGATTCCAGATACCACGCTTAAATGCAATGAACCCAACAGTTTTAAAACATCCATCAACAATCCTCCTATACAAAATTTTTAGCAACGTCATATACGGCTTTTATTGTATTCTCAATTTCATCAATCGTATTAAATGGACCCACACTGAACCTCACGGTTCCTTGATTTACCGTGCCCAGCGTCTTATGCGCCAGAATCGAGCAATGAAGGCCGCTTCTCGTAGCAATGTCATATTTTAAATCCAGTATGTGGCCTACAAGCGATGAATCTATGTCATCAATATTTATACTGACGACACCAATCCTCTGGCTCAAATCCTGTGGTCCATATACGACAACACCTTTTATTTCTCTTAGCCCACGTATAAGGCAATCTGTCAGATACATTTCATGTTTCCTTATATCATCAATACCCCTTTCTTCAATATATTTGATACCTGCACCTAATCCTGCAATACCAGGCGTATTTAATGTCCCACTCTCAAATTTATCAGGTATTTCTTCCGGTTGGCTATCCAAGTCTGAATGGCTCCCTGTACCTCCTTCTATAATAGTATCCAGCTTTAATTTACTGCTGATATATAAACCACCTGTTCCCTGAGGCCCTAAGAGCCCTTTATGGCCAGGAAAGGCAATAATGTCAACTCCCATTTTCCTCGTATCTACATCTATAACCCCCAATCCCTGCGCACCATCTATGAGATAAACTATCCCATAAGACCTGGCTATAGCTGCTATATCATTTATGGGCATCAAGGATCCACAAACATTAGAAGCCATTGTTGTTACTATAAGTTTAGTATTACTTTTTATCGCCTTTTTGAGATTTTCGGGATCTAATAAACCTTCATGATTACACCAGATTATATCGTAATTAATGCCCTTTGATTTTAATGCATTAAGAGGCCTTATAACCGAATTATGTTCCATAGATGTGATCAAGACATGATCTCCGGTCTTTAGTAACCCTTTTATGGCCATGTTTAAAGCCATAGTACAATTCATTGTAAATATAATCTCCATGGGGCTTCTCGCGTTTAAAAATTTTGCAAGCAGTTCTCTGGTATTATAGACTATCCTGGATGCTGCTATAGAAAGCTTATGGCTCCCTCTCCCCGTATTTGCACCATATTTAATCATGGTGTTTTTAACTTCATCATATACATTCTCTGGTTTTGGCCATGTTGTAGCCGCGTTATCCAGGTATATCACGATGTAAGCCCCCTCATATACATATCTTCATAAAACTATTATATTATACAACCTATCATCTGTTGCATAAATACTCATAAATTCTTTGAAGGTCCTCATCAGAATAAAATTCTATTTCTATCTTACCTTTATTTTTGCCTTTTTTGATATTAATCTTGGTCCCCAGAACCTTCTCCATATCATCCTGTATAAATTTGTATCTGGTATCGGCTTCTTTCGGTTTTATTGCTTTTTTTTCTCCATTTAGTATTCTTTTTATCAGGTTCTCTGTCTGTCTCACGTTTAAACCATCTTTGATAATTTTCTTAGCAACATCAAACTGCATGTCTCCATCCTGTAATGACAATAAGGCTCTCGCGTGTCCTGTCGTAAGCTCTCCTGTTATCAAATAATCTATTACACGGTCATCCAGATTTAATAGTCGTATACTATTCGCTATAGCAGGCCTGCTCTTTCCTATTTTTTTTGCGACATCCTCCTGTGTCATACCATGTTCTTCTATCAATGTCTTGTAAGCCAGCGCCTCCTCTATAGGGTTTAGATCCTCTCTTTGCAGATTTTCAATCAGCGCCAGCTCAAGTACTTCATTATTGCTCACGTTTTTGACTATAGCAGGAACCTCCTTCATTCCTGCTAATTTCGCGGCTCTCCATCTTCTCTCACCTGCTACAATTACATATCCATTATCTGCCGCTCTTACAATTATAGGCTGTATCATACCATGTTCTTTTATAGAATCGGCCAGTTCTCGAAGCTTTTCATCATTAAAATATTTACGAGGTTGTGATCGGTTTGAGTATATTTTCTCAATCTCAATATATACAATACCATCATCATCAATACTTTTTGGCAATAAGGCTTCAAGACCTTTACCTAACCCTCTCTTATTCACTGTTCACATCCCTTTCTAATATCTCTTTAGCCAGCTCGTTGTACGCCTCAGCACCCTTAGATCTCGGACTATAGTATTGAATAGGCATACCATAACTGGGAGCTTCACTTAATCTGATGTTCCTGGGTATTGTTGTTTTATATACTTTATCTGCAAAATACTTTTTTATTTGTTCAGCCACCTGAACGGACAGATTTGTCCTGCCGTCATACATGGTGAGTAAAACGCCACTTATATCTAATTTTTTGTTGATGTGTTTTTGAACAATCTTAATGGTGGTAAGCAGCTGTGCCACGCCTTCCAGCGCAAAATATTCACATTGGATGGGTATTATTACTCCATCCGCTGTTGCCAATGCGTTTACGGTCAAAAGGCCTAAGGAAGGCGGACAATCTATAAGTATGTAATCATAATCTTCGCGTACAGGATCCAATGCCGATTTTAATTTATATTCTCTCCCAGGAACATTTACCAATTCTACTTCGGCGCCTGCTAAATCTACATCCGATGGAATTATATACAGGTTATCATAATTGGTCTTTATTATAGCCTCTTTGCAGTCTACCTTTCCTTCGATCACGTCGTATATTATACTTTTACTCTTCTCTTTTTCTATACCCAAACCGCTAGTGGTATTACCCTGTGGATCAATATCTATTATGAGCACTGTTTTACCTTTCAGTGCCAATGCCGCCCCTAAGTTTATCGTTGTCGTGCTTTTGCCCACACCACCCTTTTGATTTGCAATTGCCAATATTTTTTTCATATCACTCAACCCACTTTATAACATACTTTTTATCTTTTATAAATATAAATAAATAAAATGTAATTGCATATTTTAATAAAGGTGTCAAAAAATGATGAGAAAGATAAAATTATTGTATATTTTGTTGATCTGGCTGTTTTTTTCATGGACTACCGTATTTAACGACATCAATATCCCTCTAAGGGGATTGATATCATTGCCTGCTTTAATCAATATCTATCTTGGCATCTTGCTTCACGTAAATACGATCCAGGGACAATTCATTATGTCATTTATTACGACAATTTTTGCAGCATATTATCTGCTCTATATTATAACACTGTTTCACGTGAAACAAAAGAAAAAATCTCAAAAGATAACAACAACAAATAAACAATAAGTGGGGTGCAAAAAATGTACAGGGAATTAATATTGTCTTTTTTCTTAATATTTCTAGCTGAGTTAGGAGATAAAACACAATTATCCACCATGTTACTTGCCAGCAGGTATAGAAATATATGGGGTGTCTATATAGGATCATCCCTTGCACTGATTTTAAGCGCATTAATCGGAGTTTTAGGGGGCACCCTAATAAACAAATATCTACCCTCTAACCTCATACAAACGGGTTCTGGCATCGTCTTTATTATTGTGGGAATAACTTTACTGTTTAATAAATTGTGATTCCTGCTTTATACGCAAGCTTCGTCGTTAAATAAATCTTTTACTCGTAATTTACAATATTTCGTACTCAAATGATTTTGCACCATTCAAATTACGAATTGAAATAAATGAATTTAAAAAATAGTATACATGAGAAGATTATGTTATAATAAATATAAGATCAATTCTATACAAAGGAGTATGTCTATGATGAGCATTAATGAAAAGAAAAAACTTTTTGCTGATCTAATGCAAAAAATCAGAGAGGTTATATCAGCCAATGATGATTACACGATGTATGAAAAAATAGTTAAATTATTAAAAGAAAATGTCCCACACTATCATTGGGTTGGCTTTTACTTTATAAAAAATGGTGCTTTAGAATTAGGCCCTTATATAGGCAGGCCTACTGAACACACAAGAATCGAAATTGGGCAAGGAATATGTGGTAGCGCTGTTGCGCAAAATAACACTATAATCGTAGAAGATGTAACAAAAGAAAGCAACTATCTCGCCTGTAGCGTCGAGACAAAATCAGAAATAGTTGTACCCCTTTACAACAAAAACGGTGCAATTATAGGTGAGATAGACATAGATAGCGATGAATTATCTGCATTTGATGAGGCTGATAAAGAATTTCTCGAGGAACTATGCAGACAAATCACCTTGAAATCCTGACGATAAATTCCACATAATCATCGCCCTCAACCTGGTTCAATACCGCTTTGACACCACTTTTGTTCATAAGATTTACGGCTTGTTTAATAGTATTTATGTAAATCCTCACATCTTTCAATGCTTTTATAAATTTTCTCTTCTTTTCTACCTTTTCTCTGTTTTCCAATGAGTCTAAAACCCTGTTAATGAGATCTTCAGTTTCTTTTACATTTAATTTCTTTTTTACAACCTGTTTTAATACCTTCAATTGTATTTTGTCATCGTGAAGACGCAATAAAGCTCTAGCATGCCTTTCTGTTAAATTATTTTCTTTTATAATCTTTAATACCTCCGGCGAAAGCTTCAAAAGCCTAATCTTATTAGCAATCGTCGATTGGCTTTTTCCTATCTTTTGTGCCAATTCCTCCTGAGTAAAATTGTAATTGTGGAGTAGATTTTGATAGCCTTCAGCTTCCTCTAAAAAATCCAGGTCCTCTCTTTGGAGATTTTCAATTAACGCAATAATCGCAGAATCTATCTCGTCGGCTTTAAGTACTACAGCAGGAATAACCTCCATACCGGCTAACTTGGACGCTCTTAATCTTCTCTCCCCCGCTATCAATTCGTACTTTTCTTCGCTTATCTTTCTAACACTTATAGGTTGTAATACGCCATATGTCATAATAGAATTTTTTAATTCTTCTAAACTGCTGTCGTTAAAATGCTTTCGTGGCTGATATGGATTAGGAAGAATCATGTTGATGGGTATGTATTCAACTTCACTATTCATGGATATTTGACCCATTTCCATCTCTCCTTACCACTTATTATTTTACAATTCTACTGTTAAAAGCATCAGCTGCTATATCAAATACCTTTATATTAGGTTTCATTAAACCTATTGGCCTACTTCATAATATTATATTCTACATATTTTTGGAAAATCCTTCTTTATTTCCTAAAATTTTTTATTCATTTTATAAGGGGTTTTTTTCTGGCGTGCCTGCTTTCCTAGGATATTTTCCAGGTGTCGATCTTTTTTTCCTTACTATAACCGCACAGTGAATAATATCTGGTGGTAATTGATATTTAAATGTACTTATATACTGACCACCAAGGATATCCAGCGCTTTCATAGAATCCTCTATCTCCTCATCTACATTTCTCCCCTTCATCGCTACCATGGTACCGCCTACCTTGAGAAAAGGAAGGCAGTACTCACATAAAACATTCATGGGTGCTACAGCACGGGAAAGACATAAATCATACCTTTCTCTATGGTTTACATCCCTCGCTATATCTTCTGCTCTGCCGTGTACCGCATCAATCCCCTTTAAATTCAGTTGCTTAATCACCTCAGATAAAAAACCAACCCTTTTTTTAAGAGAGTCCAGAAGTGTCATATGAATTTCAGGATAATATATTTTCAAAGGTATCCCTGGGAAACCTGCTCCTGTGCCTACATCTATAGCATAACACTTTTCAGGTACTTCTCCTGTTTTAATAATGGCTAATGAATCGGCAAAGTGTTTTATGATCACTTCTCTGTCATCGGTTATTCGAGTAAGATTAAATTTCTTATTCCACTCCTTTAACAATTCCATGTATTTTAATAATTGCTCTACTTGTACCTCATGTAATTCTATACCCAAACTCGAGCACGTATCATATAGCAATTCTTTTAAATCATCCATCGCCTTTCCTGCCTTTCTCCAGGTAAACCAGCAGTACTGAAATATCTGCCGGAGATACTCCAGATATTCTAGATGCCTGCCCAATAGAAACAGGCTTAATGTCATTTAGCTTCTGTCTTGCTTCAAGGCTTAATCCATATATCTTTGAATAATCCAGGTCTGGTGGAAGTTTTTTGTTCTCCAGTTTTTTAAATTGCTCCACCTGCTGGAGCTGTTTTTTTATATACCCCTCATATTTTACCTGTATCTCTACCTGCTCAGCTACAGCCATACTTACCTTTGGCCTATCTGGATCAATTTTAGCAAGGGATGCATAACTAATTTCAGGCCTTTTTAACAACTCATATAAAGTTATTCCACTGTATATTCCAGCGCTGCCCATTTCATTTAAGAAATTCACCACGTCCTGCGTTGGCGATACCCTGGTATTCTTTAAGCGCTCAATCTCCTGTTCTATCTGGGCCTTCTTTTTCTTAAATTTCTCATATCTTTCACGAGTAACCAGGCCTATTTCATATCCTTTTTCTGTAAGCCTCAAATCAGCATTATCCTGTCTTAACAAAAGCCTGTATTCAGACCTTGAAGTAAGCATCCTATACGGCTCGTTGGTACCCTTTGTAACAAGGTCATCAATCAATGTACCGATATACGAGTTAGATCTATCCAGTATAAAAGGGGGCTGACCTTTTATCTTTAAAGCTGCATTTATACCCGCTATAATGCCTTGTGCCGCTGCCTCTTCATATCCTGATGTTCCATTTATCTGTCCAGCAAAATACAATCCACTTATGTCTTTAGATTCCAACGTGTGTTTAAGTTTTGTCGAATCAATGCAATCATATTCTATGGCATAGGCTGTCCTCATTATCTTAACATTTTCAAGACCTTTTACAGTCCTCAAGAAAGCCACTTGAACTTCTTCAGGCAAACTGCTGGACATTCCCTGTACGTACATCTCAAAAGTATCTTTACCTTCCGGTTCTATAAATATCTGATGACTTTTTTTATCAGGAAATTTCATGACCTTATCTTCTATGGAGGGGCAATACCTTGGCCCCACCCCTTTTATAACTCCAGAATAAAGCGGGGAAAGATGGATGTTTTCTCTTATGACCTCATGGGTACGTTCATTGGTATACGTAAGCCAGCACGGGATCTGGGGGATATCCAGTTCATCGTTCATAAACGAAAATGGCGTAATCCTCTCATCGCCCGGCTGTATCGTTAATTTGCTAAAATCTATTGACCTCTTATCAACCCTGGCAGGAGTACCTGTCTTGAACCTCCTCAATTTAAAGCCCAATTCCTCAAGGCTCTTTGATAGTTCATTGGCCGGAAACAAACCATTTGGCCCACCGCTATAGCTTACATCTCCTACTATTATTTTACCTCTCAAATACGTACCCGTAGCCACGATAACTGCTTTGGCGTCGTATCTCGCCCCGTATTTCAAAAGCACGCCAGTAACATGTCCGTCTTCCACATATATCTTTACTACCTCATCCTGTTTTATATCTAAATTCTCCTGCCGTTCAAGAGTTTTTTTCATTTCACTTTGATAAAGTTTTTTATCGCATTGAGCCCTCAGAGCTCTTACAGCAGGTCCCTTTCCTGTATTTAACGTTCTTATCTGTATCATAGCCTTATCATTATTTATAGCCATTTCTCCTCCCAGGGCATCAATTTCTCTAACCAGATTGCTTTTAGCAGGACCGCCGATGGACGGATTACATGCCATCATTGCAATCCCTTCCAGGCTTATAGTTACGATCAATGTCTTAAGCCCCAGTCTGGCAGATGCCAAAGCTGCCTCACATCCAGCATGACCGGCACCGATTACCACCACATCATAATACCCTGCTGAATACATTTCACTCACCTACTTCCCTATACAAAATCTATCAAAGATACTGTGAAGAACTTCATCCGATACAACCTGACCTGTTATTTCACCCAAAGCGTCAATAGCAGTCCTTAAATCAATGGATACAAAATCTAATGGTAAACCCTGGTCAAAGGTCTTCTCACAGCTTTTTAAAGCATTAATGGCCTTCAATAACAGGGATCTATGGCGCGCATTTATAAATATACTGCCACCCAGATCTCCAAAAATATTCTTTCCTTTAAAAACTCTATCATATATGGCATCATAAAGGACATTCAGTCCTTCCCCTGTTTTCGTGGATGTAGTAATTATATCACCAATCGAACTTAATTTTCTTATGTCTGCTTTTATGGTAAGATCAATTTTGTTTGCTAATACTATCACATTTCTACCCTCTAAATATTTTACAATTTCCATATCCAATTCATCTAAAGGTATAGACGCGTCAACCATAAACACAATCAAATCAGCTTTATTTAAGTATTCTAATGACTTTTCAACGCCTATTTTTTCTACTATATCCTCCGTACGCCTTATCCCAGCCGTATCAATTATTTTAACAGGAACACCTTTTATATTGATATACTCTTCGATAATATCCCTTGTAGTACCAGGTACATCGGTCACAATAGCCCTATTTTCTTTCAAAAGGGCATTTAAAAGCGACGACTTACCCACATTGGGCTTGCCGATTATCACCACATTTAAACCCTCTCTTAAGATCTTGCCAGTATCATATGTTTCCAGAAGCTTTTCTATTTCATTGATACTTGCATCGATAACCTCAATTATCGTCTCATCGCCCAGCGGATCTACTTCATCTTCCGGAAAATCATTTAATGCCTCTATATGACCATATAAGCCTAAAAGTCTTTGCATTATGTCATTAATTTTATCAGATAATCCACCTTTTAGCTGGTTCACCGATGCGATATGAGATAAATCTGTCTTTGAGCGTATAAGGTCAATAACCGCCTCTGCCTGTGACAAGTCAATTCTTCCATTGATAAATGCCCTCAGCGTAAATTCACCTGGTTCAGCTAATCTGGCACCACAGGCTATGGTAAGATCAAGTACTTTTTTAACCGGAATCAATCCGCCATGGCAGTTTATCTCCACCACATCTTGCCTCGTATATGTCTTTGGCCCTTTCATATACATAACCAGCACCTCGTCGATTACTCTGCCGTCCTGTGGATCTATTATAAACCCGTGGTGGATAGTATGGGATTTATAATTAAAAACCCTGTTTTTTGCGCTAAATATTTTACTCAAAATTTCCAGAGACTGCGGTCCACTGATCCTTACAATGCCTATACCGCCTTCGCCTATAGGAGTAGAAATAGCACAAATCGTATCATCCATGTTCATGTCATATTCCTCCACAAAAAAACCCAGTGTACACTGGGTTTATTTTAACGCGATTATAACTTTTCTATAAGGCTCTTCACCGAGGCTATATGTCTCAACATCTGGATTATCCTGTAAAGCAAGATGAATAATTTTTCTCTCATACGAAGACATAGGTTCAAGGGCGATATTTCTTCCCGTTTCTACAACTTTTTTGGCCATTCTATATGCCAGCTGTCTCAATGATTCTTCTCTCTTACTTCTATAATTCTCGGCATCCAATAAAACACGAACATGTTTTCCATTACTGAATTTATTTGCTACCAGATTGCACAAATACTGCAATGAATCCAGATTTTCACCCCGCTTGCCTATCAATAAACCCACATTATATCCAGTAAAATCAGCTTTTATCAAATCCCCTTCCTGCTTTAACTCGTAACTAACTTCAAGGTTCATTTTTTCTATGGTCTTATCCAGAAAATCTTTAACATAATCCAAAGGGGTTTTAATCATGACTTTTACTCTCGCCTGTTTATTACCCAATATACCCAAAAAGCCTTTATTACCAGTTTCCAATACCTCCACAATTACATTCTCTTTGTCAACGTTATACTCTTTTAAAACCCGATTTACCGCCTCATCAACGCTTTTACCGCTTCTCTCAACGACGATCATCGAGTAACCCCCCTTTTATTTGCCTTTACTATCTTTCTTAACTGAACTTACAGCAACAGCATCCTCACCTATACCTTTATACAACATCCTTATAAAAATAAGCTGCTGTACGATCTGAAATATATTGCTTACTATCCAGTATACTGCAAGACCAGATGGAAAATTTATGGTCATCCATGCAAAGAATATACTCATAAATATACTCATAGACTTATTTTGTGCAGTGTTCTGGGCAGCACCAGGAGGTGTAGCAGTGATAGATGAAATATACATGGTAATACCTGTTAAGACAGGCAATATAAACGTGGGATCCGGCCTTGAAAGATCCGGTAACCACATAAATGGAACACCTTTAAATTCCGGATAGACTCTCAAAAGATTATACATTGGTACAAGTATTATAAACGATATTATTATGGGTAGGCCACAACCTAATGGATTAACTTTATTCTCCTGATATACTTTCATTATTTCCTGATTTAGTTTATCTTTATCGTTTTTATATTTTTCCTGTAATTTAGCAATAAGCGGCTGTATATCGCTCATCTTTTTCATCGAATGAAACTGTTGAAAAGAAAACGGCAATAATATGGCTTTTATGAGCACCGTAAAAACTACAATAGCTATACCATAGTCGTGGGTAAACGAGTATATAAATCGAAATATATAACCCAGAACTTCTGTTACACTCAAACAAACAACCTCCTCATATCATCTTAGGGGATCATAACCACCTTTACAAAACGGATTGCATCTTAAAATCCTCCAAAGACCCATAATTAACCCTTTTGCTACTCCATACTTTTGGACTGCCTCCAATGTATATTGAGAACACGTTGGACGAAATCTGCACTTTCCAGGCCTAATCGGTGAAATATAAATCTGGTAAAACCTTATCAAAAGCAATACAATTCTTTTAATCAGCAATCAAATTACCCCTTTTAAGTGTCAAAATAAAGGTTTCTTGCAATTTATAAAAATCTACTTCAAAAATACCATCCCTTGCAATCAATACGATATCATACCCTTTTTTAATATTTTCCTCATTTATCCTATATACCTCTTTAAGCAATCTCTTAGCCCTATTACGACGTACTTTTTTACCAATTCTTTTCGATGAAGAAAAACCAACCCTATTGTAGTTCAATCCATTTTTAAAATAGTACACAACGAAATACTCATTAGACAAATATCTACCATTTTCAAAAACGTTCTTAAAATCATCAGAGCGTTTTAACCTAATAGTATGCAACATAAAAACTCCTCAAATTCGCAGAAAAGGCCACTACGGGCCTTATACAGTTAATCTCTTTCTGCCTTTTAATCTTCTTCTTCTTAAGACTTCCCTACCACTACGAGTTCTCATTCTCTGTCTAAAACCGTGTACTCTTTTTCTACGCCTTCTTTTAGGCTGATATGTTCTAAGCAAAAAAAACACCTCCCAATCTACCCAACTATATTAATGATTATATATGCAGATGTACTTCGTGTCAACACTATCCTGCTATATTATTTGTTACTTCTGTGGATATGTGAATAAATAATTGATATAAAATCAATTATTTGATAATATAATACTTAGCTGTGGATAACTTAACTTATCCACAAGTTGTGGAAAACTATGTGGAAAACTTGTTTGTTATTTTTGTATTAATCGTTTAAACCCTATCTATAAAGGCATTAATTATGTATATAACTTTATCCACAAGTTTTTACACCGATCAAATAATACAAAATATCCACAGGCTGTTATTTATTATTATGCACATATAAACAGGTAATATAATTCCTTACAGGAGGAAAAAAATATGCAAGACCTTTATGAAAACTGGCAAAAGTCCTTAGAATACTTAAAAAGCCAGATATCAGAAGTTGGCTTTGATACCTGGCTCAAATTTATGCATCCTGTAGCTATCGACGAAGGAAACTTAATAGTTGCCGTTCCCAACTTTTTTACCAGAAATGTCTTAAAAAACAGATATGACAGCTTGATAGAAGAGGCTTTTTACAAATTTACATCTCAGCGCATCAAGATCAAATATATTATAGCATCAGATGAAGAATTAGAAACACTACGAGAATCATACAACGCAAAAAACAAAAAGAAAGAAAAAATAATTGCATCAAGTAATTTAAATCCTAAATACACATTTGATTCATTTGTAGTCGGCAACGGCAATAGATTTGCTCATGCAGCAGCACTGGCAGTAGCTAAAGATCCAGCCCGTGCCTACAATCCTCTGTTTATTTATGGTGGCGTAGGTCTTGGAAAAACTCATCTCATGCATGCAATAGGTCATTATATAATGGAACGAAATCAAAACATGAACTGCATGTATGTGACATCTGAGAAATTTACCAATGAATTAATAAACGCCATTAAAAATCATGATAACGAGTCTTTCAGAAATAAGTATAGAAATGTAGACGTACTATTAATAGACGACATACAGTTCATTGCTGGAAAAGAAAGCACACAGGAAGAATTTTTCCACACATTCAATTCGCTCCATGAAACAAATAAACAAATCATCATATCCAGCGATAGACCACCAAAAGAAATTCCTACATTAGAGGATAGACTAAGATCGCGATTCGAGTGGGGGTTAATAGCTGATATACAGCCACCAGATTTAGAAACAAGAGTAGCTATATTAAAGAAAAAAGCAGAATCAGAAAACATAGAAATACCCAACGATATACTGCTTTTTATAGCAAACCATATAACTTCAAATATTAGGGAGTTAGAAGGAGCACTGATAAAATTAATTGCATACGCATCACTGGCAGGAGGAGTTATAGATGAACGCGTAGCACAGGAAGCATTAAAAGACATAGCAACGCCCAACAAAAATAAGAAAATAACGCTGCAACTTATCCAAAGAGTCGTAGCAGAACATTTTAACTTAAAAGTTGAAGATTTTAAATCCCAGAAGAGATCGAGAAATATAACATACCCACGACAGATTGCCATGTATCTTTGCAGAGAATTGACAGACGAATCACTGCCTAAAATAGGCGAAGAATTTGGCGGCAGAGATCACACTACGGTAATCCATGCTTGTGAAAAAATTTCCAATGATATTGAAAAAGACACAACTCTTAAAGATGAAATAAACAAAATAAAGAAAAAAATTGTGGAAAACTGATATCCACATATCCACAGCTTATTGTGGATATCTAATCGTCGCGATTTTAAAATAGGATAATGTTGATAACTCTAACTTCAATATCAACATTATTTTTTACTTATTTTTACGCAAAAATTTTAGATATCCACAAATCAACAGATATCTACTAGATACTACTACAAAAATAAAAAAAAGAAGGGAGAAAAAATGGATTTAGTCTGTGAAAGAAATAAACTCAATAGCGCTGTGAATAACGCGCAGAAAGCTGTATCCGAAAGATCAACCCTTCCTATATTGGAAGGCATATTGCTTAAGACAGATAACAATACCCTAACGTTAACCGGCAACAATACTGAATTAGCTATAAGATGCCGTATTGAATCGGATGTAAAAGAACAAGGTTCCGTCGTTGTTTCATCAAAAATATTCAGTGATATTGTAAAAAGGTTACCTGACAATCGAGTGCATATAGAATACAAGAAAGACCATAACAACATAGTTACGTTAAGATCTGGGAATTCTAAATTTGATATACTAGGAATCGATCCTATAGATTTTCCGGATATACCGAAGATAATATCTGATAATTTTATAACAATAAGTGCAAAAAAATTTAACAATATGATTAAGAAAACTATATTTGCTGTAGCTCAAGATGAAACAAAGCCTGTTTTCACTGGAGAATTATTGTCAATTGATAACGACGAAATACGATTGGTAGCCCTGGATGGATTCAGGCTGGCCATCAGAAATGACAAAATGGATAGGAACTATGGAACTAACAAAGTTATAATACCAGGAAAAAATCTATCAGAAATTTCAAAAATACTCTCTGATATCGACGGTGATATAACGATTATATTTGACGATAAGAGTGTACAGATTAACACGGAGGAAATAACAATTGTTTCCAGACTTTTAAGCGGTAACTTTATCAATTATGAAAAAATAATACCAACTGAATATAAGACAAGGGTTATAGCGGATACCCGTGAATTTCAGGACAGCATAGAACGCGCTTCTGTTATCCTCCGCGATGAAAAAAGCAACACTGTAAAATTGAATATAAACAATAACAGAATTGAAATAACATCAAGTTCAGAACACGGTAGTGTTTATGAAGAAATGGCAGCGAATGTGGAGGGCCTCGACATAGAAATAGGATTTAACTCAAAGTACCTAATAGAAATACTTCGAGCTATAGATGATGAAAGTATATGCATGGAATTTACAAATAACGTGGGACCATGTATAATTAAACCAATAGATGGAAATAGCTATATATATTTTATTCTACCTGTAAAGCTTGCGAGGTGATAAGCTGTATGAATGTAAAGATAAACACGGATTATATTAAATTGGAACAGGTGCTCAAGTTAGCCAATGTTGTGCCAACAGGCGGCCAGGCAAAATTGATGATAAAGGATGGGCATGTTAAGGTCAATGGCAGTGTATGTCTTCAGAGAGGAAAAAAGATTAGAAAAGGCGATGTGATCAGCGTTGAAGGTCAAGATGACATATTTGTTATCTGATGAGGTGATCATTTGTTTTTAAAAAAACTTGAGCTAGATAACTTTAGAAATTTTGAGCATATAACTGTTTCTTTTAACAATGGCCTTAATATCATTTTAGGAAAAAATGCTCAGGGAAAGAGCAATTTGCTGGAAGCTATAACTGTATGCGCTTTAGGGAAATCATATAGAAATGCGAAAAATGACGATATGGTAATGTATCATCACAATAGTTTTTTTATAAAGTGTACTGTTGATGATATAGGCAGTGATAAGACAATTGAGGTTTTTTATAAAAAAGGTGATAAAAAGTATATAAGATTGAATGGAAGTACAATATCGAACATAAATGAACTTTTTGGCAATTTAAACGTGGTAGTATTTATACCCGATGATCTAAAACTGCTCAAACAAGGGCCTTATGAGAGAAGGCGCTTTATTGATATAGATTTGATACAGATTAAACCGGATTACTACTATAATGTGCTTCAATATGGCCGGGTTTTAAAGCAGAGAAATAATCTCTTAAAAAATCAAAAGCAATATGATATGATTAATATCTGGGATGATCAACTTGTATTATACGGTTCTAAGATAGTAAGAGATCGAATGGCATTTATAAAGAAAATATCGCAATTGCTCAAGGAAATTCACTTTGATTTTATGCCTGAAATAAAAAAAGTGCAATTAAAGTACATTTCAAATGTAGTTGATTCCGAGAATATAGAAGATAGTTATCGCAAGAGACTGAGAGATTCGATTGAAAGTGATATAAGATTCAAAACTACTACATGTGGTCCTCATAGAGACGATATCAGGTTCTTTATAGATGATATGGATGCTAGGTATTTTGCATCACAGGGTCAACAGCGGTCATTGATACTAAGTTTAAAGCTGGCAGAAATGGAAATAATGAAAGAGGATATGGGCGAGTATCCGGTATTGCTTCTTGACGATGTGCTATCTGAGTTAGATTTTGAGAGGCAAGAGTCGCTATTGAAAATACTAAATAAATATCAAACTATTATAACAGGAACACACATACAGCATAACTCCAATATTAATGCAAAAAAATACATCGTTGAAAATAGAGATATTAAAGAATTTTGATTTGGAGGGACGATTATGTTTCTTCACCTTGTTGAAACAAAGGATATCGCATTAAAGGATGTAATTGCTATTTTAGACATAGATAGCTTTAACAATGCTGAATGCAATATAGAATTGTTGAGGCACGCTCTTATAAATGGCCGCGTGGAAAAACTATCTGATGAAGAGTCAAAATCCGTGATAATAGCAAATGTAGATGGAAAGCAAGTAGTATATTTTTCGCCTTTTTCTTCGATAACCCTTTATAAGCGCGCTTATATAGTCGATGAATTGAATATTTTATGATTTTTAGAGGTATGGAGGTATTCTATGAAGAACGACAGGAAAAGTGTAGAGACAGAATACGATGCAAGTAAAATACAGATATTAGAAGGTCTAGAACATGTAAGAAAAAGACCCGGAATGTATATAGGATCAACAGGGTCAAGGGGTCTTCATCATCTTGTGTATGAATTAGTTGATAATAGTGTAGATGAAGCGTTGGCCGGCTTTTGCGATAAGATAGTGGTTGTAATATATAAAGATAACTCTGTAAGTGTTGAAGATAACGGAAGAGGTATACCTGTGGGCATACACCCACAGGCTGGTATACCTGCTGTAGAAGTGGCTTTGACTATGTTGAATGCGGGTGGAAAATTTGGAGGTGGCGGATATAAAGTTAGCGGTGGCCTCCATGGTGTAGGGCTTTCGGTAGTAAATGCGCTTTCAGAATGGTTAGAGGTGGAAGTGAGGGTAGATGGGCATATTTACAGACAGAGATATGAGAGAGGAAAGCCTGTAACGGAGTTAAAAGTTGTTGGAGATACCGATCTGAGAGGTACTTTTATCAAATTTAAGCCTGATGGACAGATCTTTGAGGAATTAGAATTTGATTTTGAAATATTGTCTCAAAGGCTTAAGGAACTGGCTTTTTTGAATAGAGGGCTTACAATTATATTAAAAGACGAACGGGATGGCACAGAAGAAAAGTACTATTATGAGGGCGGACTGGTTGAATTTGTTAAGTACCTAAACAGGAATAAAGAGGTTCTTCATGAAAATCCTGTTTATATAGAAATGAGTAAAGATGATGTTGAGATTGAAATAGCCTTGCAATACAATGATACGTATGTAGAAAATGTATATAGTTTTGCTAACGATATAGATACAAAAGAAGGAGGCACCCACGTAAGTGGCTTTAAAAGCGCTTTAACCAGAGCCATAAACGAATATGGCCGGAAATATGGTTTCCTAAAAGGTGATGATAAGAACCTATCTGGTGATGATGTAAGGGAAGGTTTAACAGCTGTTATAAGTGTGAAGTTACCCAATCCACAATTTGAAGGCCAGACTAAGACGAAATTGGGCAATAGCGAGATAAGAACATTAGTAGAAAATATTTTTTATGATAAATTTACTGCATTTCTTGAAGAGAATCCACCTATAGCAAAAGCGATATTAGAAAAATCTATAAACGCCTTAAGGGCCAGAGAGGCGGCTCGAAAGGCTAGAGAACTTACCAGGAGAAAAAGTGCTCTGGAAAGTAGTTCATTACCTGGAAAATTAGCAGATTGCTCTGAAAAAGACGCATCATTGTGTGAATTGTATATAGTGGAAGGTGATTCTGCAGGTGGTTCTGCTAAATTGGGAAGAAATAGAGAATTTCAGGCTATATTGCCTTTAAGAGGTAAAATACTTAATGTAGAAAAGACAAGGCTTGATAAAATACTTGGAAACGAGGAGATAAAATCTATAATAACAGCTGTTGGCGCTGGTATAGGTGATGATTTTGATATTAAAAAAGTTAGATACCATAAGATCATATTTATGGCAGATGCTGATGTTGACGGTTCTCATATAAGGACTTTATTATTGACGTTTTTCTTCAGGTATATGAGGGAACTGATAGAAGCAGGTTATGTGTATATAGCGCAACCACCTCTCTATATGATACAAAAAGGGAAAAATATTGTCAGATATGCCTATAGTGATAGGGAATTAGAAAAAATTTTAAATGAAATTGGAAGGGAGAATGTAAGCATACAGAGATATAAAGGTCTTGGTGAAATGGATCCTGAGCAGTTGTGGGATACCACTATGAACCCTGAAACCCGTACATTGTTACAGGTATCTTTAGAAGATGCTATGGCTGCTGATGAGATATTTACTATTTTAATGGGAGATAAGGTAGAACCTAGAAGGGAATTTATACAAAAATATGCTAAAATGGTCAAAAATCTTGATATATAGATTTGAGGTGATTATATGGCAATAGAAGGAAATATCTTACCTGTAAATATAGAAGATGAGATGAGAAAATCCTATATCGACTACGCAATGAGCGTGATCGTGGGACGAGCATTACCTGATGTGAGAGATGGGTTAAAGCCTATTCACAGGAGAATACTCTATTCTATGTATCAATTAGGTTTGATGCCTGATAAAGGATACAGAAAAAGCGCATTTATTGTGGGAGACGTAATGGGAAAATACCATCCGCATGGTGATGCTGCCATTTACGAGACATTGGTGAGATTAGCTCAGGACTTCTCTATAAGATATCCATTGGTTGACGGTCATGGCAACTTTGGAAGCATAGATGGCGATCCCCCTGCTGCTCAAAGGTACACTGAGGCGAGGCTTTCTAAGATAGCTGTGGAGATGCTTACGGACCTGGATAAACAAACCGTTGATTTTATGCCTAATTTTGAAGAGACTCTTCAAGAGCCAAAAGTGCTGCCGTCTCGTTTTCCAAATCTCCTAGTAAATGGTTCTCAGGGGATTGCAGTGGGTATGGCGACAAACATACCGCCTCACAATTTAGGAGAAGCTATTGATGCTGTTATAAAAACTATTGAAAATCCTGATATAACAATTGATGAGTTATTAAATTATATCAAAGGCCCTGATTTTCCGACAGGTGGAATTATCCTGGGTTACGAGGGTATTAGAGAGGCTTATACTACTGGAAGAGGTAAGATCATAGTAAGAGCTAAAACGGAGATAGAACAGGTATCTGAGACAAAGACGAGGATAATAGTCAAAGAGATTCCTTATATGGTAAACAAAGCAAGGCTCATAGAAAAGATTGCAGAATTGGTAAGGGATAAAAAAATAGAAGGAATAGCAGATTTAAGGGATGAAAGCGATAGGTCAGGTATGAGGATAGTAATAGAATTAAAAAGAGATGCCAATCCCAACGTAGTTTTAAATCGACTATATGCACATACGCAGATGCAAGATACATTTGGTGTGATAATGCTGGCCCTTGTCGATGGTCAACCAAAGGTTTTAACTCTTAAAGAAATAATCCACTACTACATTGAACACCAAAAAGATGTGGTAGTGAGGAGAACTCGTTATGAGTTGAATAAAGCTCAGGATAGAGCTCATATACTGGAAGGCTTAAAAATAGCATTGGATCATATTGATGCTATTATAAACCTCATAAGGTCGTCTCCGACCGTACAGGTAGCAAAGGATGGCCTTATGAAAAACTTTAACCTTTCTGATGTTCAGGCACAGGCAATTCTGGATATGAGATTGCAGAGGCTTACTGGCCTTGAGAGAAAAAAGATCGATGAAGAATACGATGAGATAATGAAAAAAGTTCAACATTACAAAGAAATATTAGCAAATGAATGGATGGTTTTGGATATTATAAAAAATGAGTTAAGTGAGATAAAGAATAAATTTGCTGATGAACGCAGGACACTTATAACTCACAAAATCGATGAAATAAATGTCGAAGACCTTATAGAGAAACAGGATATGGTTGTAACCATGACCCATTTTGGATATATTAAAAGGCTCTCTGTAGATGCGTATAAGACGCAGAAGAGGGGCGGTAAGGGTATACTGGGTATGGATACAAAAGAAGATGATTTTGTGGAGAACATATTTACTACGACTACCCATGATCAAATACTGTTTTTTACGAATATGGGACGAGTATTTAAGTTAAAAACCTATGAAATACCTGAGGCCGGAAGGCAGTCAAAAGGAACTGCTATTATTAATTTGCTATCGCTAAAACCTAATGAAAGGGTAAATGCCGTTATATCGCTAGGTGGTATAAATGAGGATATGGTAAGCAAATGCTATTTAGCTATGGTGACGAGAAATGGTCTTATTAAGAAAACTAAGTTATCAGAGTTTGAAAACATCAGAAAAGATGGCATTATAGCTATAAAGTTAAACAATGGCGATGAGCTTATAAGCGTAAAATTGACCAATGGCGATGACGAGCTTATAATAGGCACATCAAAAGGTATGGCTATAAGGTTTAATGAAAAAGACGTAAGGCCTATGGGCAGAAGTGCTTGCGGTGTAAAAGCTATGGCGTTAAACGATGATGATTATATCATCGGCATGGATTTAGTGGATAAAAATGCTAAAGTATTGTTAGTTACAAAGAATGGATATGGTAAGAGAACAGAATTAAGTGAATTTAGAACACAATCTAGAGGCGGAAAAGGCTTGATAGCCAGTAATATAACAGATAAAACAGGTGAATTGGTTGCTATAATGATTGTTAAAGATGATGATGATGTTATGTTGATAACGTCCAATGGAACACTTATAAGAACAGCAGTATCAAGTATATCTGTGATGCATAGAAATGCCCAGGGCGTTAAAATTATGGACGTTAACGGAGATGTTATTACATCAATAGATAGGATTGCAAAAGAAGATGATTAAGCCTTGACAGCCACATAAGAGCTGTGGTATATTAATAAAGCCATCGCGAGAGGGGCAAGGAGACAAAAAAGTCGAGAGATACCCCTTGACAAAGAGACAAAACGATGGTAAAGTATAAGAGCTGTCGGGAGGGAGCAAAAAAGCCCTTGACAGACAGCCAGGTAAGTAGTAAAATAAGAAATCGTCAGCCGAGAGGCTGAGAGAACCTTGCCAATTAAACAGTGAGCGGGATACAACTTGTTTTGAGATATATATTTTACAAGAGAGTTTGATCCTGGCTCAGGACGAACGCTGGCGGCGTGCCTAACACATGCAAGTCGAGCGGAGGTAGTGGAGCTTGCTCTATTACCTTAGCGGCGGACGGG
>NZ_FQVH01000017.1 GCF_900129075.1 Caldanaerobius fijiensis DSM 17918 | reverse complement strand
CCCCTTTCTTTATACACCATGCGGTGTATAAATGTTATCCGGTATTAGCACCTCTTTCGAAGTGTTATCCCGGTCTTAAAGGCAGGTTGCTCACGTGTTACTCCCCCGTCCGCCGCTAAGGTAGTTGAGCAAGCTCCACTACCTCCGCTCGACTTGCATGTGTTAGGCACGCCGCCAGCGTTCGTCCTGAGCCAGGATCAAACTCTCTTGTAAAATATATATCTCAAAACAGATTGTATCCCGCTCACTGTTTAATTGGCAAGGTTCTCTCAGCCTCTCGGCTGACGATTTCTTATTTTACTACTTACCTGGCTGTCTGTCAAGGGCTTCTTTGCTCCCTCCCGACAGCTCTTATACTTTACCATCGTTTCGTCTCTTTGTCAAGGGGTATCTCTCGACTTTTTTGTCCCCTTGCCCCTCTCGCGATGGCTTTATTAATATACCACAGCTTTAAGGGGTACGTCAAGAGGGATTTATACTTTACCACAACATCATCAATGATAAATTCACAAAATGGCAACAAAACTCTCAGGTATAATGACTTCATATATATTACATCGTACAATTCTATTTGAGGAGGCTAACGGAAAACAAGAGGGAGTTAAATATTTCAAGGGGTGGAGAAAATAATGGATAATTTACTAGAAAAGTTAGAAAAAGACCCGGTGGCTCGATATGTACCAAATTGAAGTAACGGGCAGGATAGTTTAATATACTTCAAAAATAAAGAAAAGAGAAGCCTTATTGACTTCTCCTTCCCTTATTTTTGCGATTGATCTGATTCCCTTCCTTCATTGGTTTGCTTGACATCTTTTGGCCTCATGGTGGGGAAGAGTATTACATCCCTTATAGAATAAGAATTAGAGAACAACATAGCAAGTCTATCAATGCCTATCCCTAATCCTCCCGTCGGTGGCATACCATATTCCATAGCTGTAAGAAAATCTTCATCCATCCTGTGGGCCTCTTCGTCTCCAGCCTCTCTTGCTTTTACCTGTTTCTCAAACCTTTCTCTCTGGTCAAATGGATCGTTTAATTCAGAAAAGGCATTGGCGATCTCCATTTTAAAGATAAAAAGTTCAAACCTGTACGTAAAACCTTGCTTGTCCGGAATCTTTTTTGCCAATGGCGATACTTCTATTGGGTATTCTGTTATAAACGTGGGCTGGATTAGATTTTCTTCTGCAAATTCCTCAAAGAACAGATTCAATATCTGCCCTTTTGTAGCATTGTCATCAAATTCAAGGCCCCTTTGTTTCGCCAATTCTCTAGCTTCTTCATCAGTCTGTATATCATCAAAATCGACACCGGCATACTTAAGCACAGCTTCTCTCATGGTCATCTTTGTCCAGGGTTTTGCCAGATCTATTTCAATACCCTGATATAAAAGCACATCGGTACCTAATACTTCCTTGGCCAGCGTCTTTATCATATTCTCCGTCAATTCCATCATGCCATCAAGATCCGTGTAAGCCTGATAGAGCTCAATGGTAGTAAATTCAGGATTGTGCTTGACATCAATGCCTTCATTTCTAAACTGCTTGCCTATTTCATACACTTTATCAAATCCACCTATAATAAGCCTTTTTAAGTACAACTCAGTGGCTATTCTAAGGTACATATCTATATCAAGGGCATTATGATGGGTTATAAACGGTCTTGCCGCTGCGCCACCGGGTATAGTCTGTAAAATAGGCGTTTCTACTTCCATAAAGCCTCTTGCATCCAGATAATGCCTCATTCTGCTGATGAGCTTACTCCTTATTATAAAGTTCTTCCTCGACTCATCATTTACGATCAGATCTACATACCTTTGCCTGTATCTTAGCTCGATATCTTTAAGTCCATGCCATTTTTCAGGCAATATCTGGATAGCCTTGGCCATTACTACAAAATCATGGGCTTTTACAGATATTTCGCCCTTATGGGTTTTAAAAACTTCACCCCTTACTCCTATTATATCTCCAATATCTAACAATTTAAATATAGCGTATTTTTCTTCACCTACATCATTTATTCTAAAATAAACCTGAATTTTACCCTCTTGATCCTTTAAATCTACAAAGCTGGCTTTACCATGGCCTCTTATGGACATAATCCTACCTGCAACAGCAACTTCTTTGCCTTCCATGGACTCAAAATTGTTTAAAATATCCGTCGAATAGTTAGTCCTCTCAAAGCGCAATACTTCGTAAGGATTATAAGCAGTTTCACACAACTGCTGTAGTTTTTGTCTTCTTATCTGCTGTAATTCATTTAAGTTCATCTCCTGCTCCATCAGTAAATTCCTCCATCCAACGCATAATTATCTT
The DNA here is from genome assembly GCF_900129075.1 of Caldanaerobius fijiensis DSM 17918. NCBI lineage: Bacteria > Bacillati > Bacillota > Clostridia > Thermoanaerobacterales > Thermoanaerobacteraceae > Caldanaerobius > Caldanaerobius fijiensis. Next base: position 54,718 of record NZ_FQVH01000017.1, on the reverse strand, counting down.
CTGATTTCAAGAATTTTCATTTTAATAATCCCGTCAGGAACTTCTACGTCGACTACATCACCTACGTGATGCCCCAACAAAGCCTTGCCCACAGGCGACTCATCAGAAATCTTCATATTCGACGGATCGGCTTCAGCGGAACCCACGATAGTATATTCTACTTCCTCTTCAAGGTCTTCGTCATATACCTTTACAGTGCATCCAATGCTAACTCTGTCCAATGTTATATCCTCTTCATCGATGACCTTAGCATTTCTAAGCATAGCCTCCAGTGTGGCAATCCTGCCTTCTACAAAGGCTTGTTCATTTTTTGCCTCATCGTATTCTGAATTTTCGCTGAGATCACCAAAGGCCCTGGCTTGTTTTATCCTTTCAGCCACTTCCTGCCTTTTCACAGTTTTGAGGTATTCTAATTCCTCTTCTAACTTTTTCAAACCTTCATATGTTAAAATCGTCTGCTTTGCCATTTATCTCCCCTCTTTGTAAAATACTTTTTTTATTCTATGCCTCCGTAATAAAATTTATGTCTTTATGCAAATAAGCACCGCATTTACGCAGTGCTTATTACATTTTTGTTTATAAAGGATATTATAATGCACTGTACATTAAAAGTCAAGAAATATAAATGCCATCTGTGAACACTTTACAATAATCTCAAACTAATATCAAGAGCTTTAACAGAATGGGTCAAACTACCCATGGATATTATATCAACACCTGTCGACGCTATTTCCCTTACATTATCCTCTGTGATATTTCCGGATGCCTCCAGCAACGCCCTTTTATCCGTAATCACAACAGCTTTTCGCATGGTTTCCACATCCATATTATCAAGCATTATTATATCAGCGCGTGCTTCAATGGCTTCTTCCAGCTGCTCCAGTGATTCCACTTCTACCTCTATTTTCACTGTAAACGGCGCCTTCTCTTTCGCTAACATCACAGCATCTTTTATGCTGCCTACGGCTTTTATGTGGTTGTCTTTTATTAATACAAGGTCCGAGAGATTTATTCTGTGATTGTGTCCTCCGCCTACTAATACGGCGTATTTATCCAGCATCCTAAAGCCAGGTAATGTCTTTCTCGTATCCACAATTTTAACATTGTAATCCCTTACAAGTGAGCAAACCCTATATGTCTTGGTGGCAATGCCACACATCCTCTGTAATATATTCAACGCCACCCTTTCGCCTTTTAAAATAGCGGCAGTGTGACCTTCGATTTCTGCAATTATATCACCTTTGTTTAATATATCACCATCATGATAATTTTTTCTAAAAGAAATATCCTGGTCCAATAATTCAAACACCCTTTTTGCCACGTCAATACCGGCCAGTATGCCTTCTTCCTTTGCGATAAATCTCCCTGCCGAAATCTGCTCCTTGGGTATCAGGCAATCTGTGGTAACATCGCCGAAACCTATATCCTCTATAAGGGCGTTCTGTATCAAATCATCAACTACCAACCAATTTAGCATAAAATCACCCCACATATCTATAATACTTTACTTTGGATATAATGGCTGCCAGCACTTTTTTTGTTTTTCAGGGCTCCCTCAATTATATAGCTGGCGACCAGGTACATATTAGCAGTTTCCATCTTACCTACTTCATCCAAAATAGTTTTATCTAATAACTCCATATTCCCCTTTACAAAATTCAAAGCCTTTTTTAAATCATCTTCATTTCGAATTATACCGACATTTAAAAGCATAATTTCCTTAAGATCGTTTTTCAACCTGTCAAAATCCACAGTGTTATAAACCCGCTTTGCCTTAAACTCTATTTCCTGAACCCCCTTATCATCTTCATCCACTTCCCTTGTTTCGTAGTGTTTTGCTATATCTCGTGCAATCCTCTTACCAAAAACCAATCCTTCTAAAAGAGAATTGCTGGCAAGCCTGTTGGCTCCATGCACTCCTGTGCAGGCGCATTCGCCAACCGCATAAAGCCTATCCAGGCTGGTTCTCCCCCAGGTATCCGTCTTAATACCGCCCATAAAGTAATGAACCACGGGTGTAACCGGAATGTAATCTTCAGCCATATCTACGCCCATATGTCTGCACGTTTCGTATATTGTGGGAAATCGTGTCTTTAAAAAATCTCTGCTAAGATGGGTAACATCAAGGTACACAAAATCGCTTTGTGTCTTTTTCATCTGATCAAATATGGCCCTCGCTACAATGTCCCTTGGCGCTAGCTCCATCCTTTCGTCATATTTATCCATAAATCTTTCTCCATGGATATTTCTCAATATACCCCCTTCACCCCTCACGGCTTCAGATATCAAAAATAATCTCTCTCCTTCTTTTTTCGAATACAGTGCCGTGGGGTGAAACTGTATATACTCCATGTCATCAATTTTAGCACCCGTTCTTATAGCCATGGCAATACCATCGCCTGTAAGTACCCTGGAATTGGTGGTTTTAGCGTATAATTGTCCTATCCCGCCCGTAGCCATGACCACAAAATCAGACCAAATGGTCTTAATATGTCCACCACTACTCAATATAGCACCTATGCAGCGGTTTTTGCCCGTTAAAATATCCACCGCAAACAAATTTTCAAATATATCTATGTTTTTGCGCTGGCGGGCGTCCTCTATGAGAGTATCCATAATACCTTTTCCCGTAGCATCTCCATGGACGTGGAGTACCCTTGGTATTGAATGTCCTCCTTCCAGCGACCTATATAAATTACCGTTTTCATCCCTATCAAAAGGTACTCCAAGGTTTATCAAATCTTCAATAACACCCTGTGATTCCTCCACCAGCACCCTAACAGCATCTTCATCGTTTTCAAAAGCCCCTGCAACCATGGTATCCTTTATATGAAGCTCTCTATCATCATCGCCTATGCTGGCAGCAATGCCCCCTTGAGCTAAATACGAATTGCTTTCGTCTACAGAACCCTTGCATACCACTGCTACATGCAACTTCTCAGGAAGGCAAAGCGCTGTATAAAGACCTCCTATACCCCCGCCAATAATCAAAACATCATAATTGCTGTTATCACCATCTTTTGTATTAAAATTTATCAAATACCTTTCCATCAAATCACCCGTCTATTATCTAACATTTAGCATCTTTTCAAGGGCGTTTAACGCTCTCACTCTTATATCCTCGGGTACGGTGATTTCATATCGCATTTCTCTCAGTGAATCTAATACATCCTCCAGTCTGGTTTTCTTCATATTGGGGCACACAAGGCCTTTTGAAAGAAGGTAAAAGGTCTTTTCAGGATTATCCTTTTTCAATTTATGTAAAATACCCATCTCCGTGCCTATGATAAATTCCTTGCTATCGGACTTACTGGCATAGTCTATAATCTGAGCTGTACTTCCGATAAAATCAGCGTATTGCCATATTTCAGGCGATACTTCTGGATGTACCAGGATCTTTGCATCCGGGTGCATCTCCCTGGCCTTTATAACATCGTCAAGGCTTATCCTGTGATGGGTTATGCAGTAGCCTTCCCATGGAATAATTCTCTTACCTTTAACCTTGTTGGCTACATATGTTCCCAGGTTCTTATCTGGTACAAAAAGCACCTCATCGCTGTCCAGCGATTCTACAATCTTAACAGCATTTGACGATGTACAGCATATGTCGCTTATTGCTTTTACAGATGCAGGCGAATTTACATAACACACCACCGCAGCATTGGGATATTCCTTCTTTTTAGCCTCCAGTGCTTCAGGCCATACAAAGTCAGCCAAGGGACATCCGGCGTCCCTGGCGGGCAACAATACAGTTTTGTCCGGCGATAATATTTTGGCGCTTTCGGCCATAAAATGAACCCCGCAAAAAACAATGACGTCGCTATCAGTCCGGGCAGCCGCCTGGCTTAAAGCAAAAGAATCCCCTACCAGGTCTGCCACATCCTGAACCTCTGGAACTTGATAATTATGGGCAAGGATAATTGCATTTTTCTCTCTTTTCAGCCTTTTGATTTCTTCAATCATATCAATTGTATCTATATCCATATTTACACCTCTCGAAAGTTCCTTTTGTAAACAATCAATCAAATAATAAATAATTAATACTATAATAACACCATCATGCCATTTATTCAATCAGACCAATCAAATTTTCATGAGATTAAAAAAATGTTTAGATGCCGAAAATATACGTTTTTCCAGATCAGGTATATCCTTTGATAAACTCTTCAAAAGATCCTTTATATACTGCCTTTTAGTATTGCCATTAGCTGGACACTGATTGGGTACCACGGGAAGCTCATATCGCCTGACCACCCCTTTTATCTCACTCTCTTTTACATATATCATAGGCCGTAATACAATTAAACCCGTTCTATCTAACTTTGTTACGGGCAAAAATGTATTTATCCTTCCTTCATAAAAAATGCTCAACAAAAAAGTCTCAATGAGATCATTATAGTGGTGGGCCAACGCTACTTTGTTGCATCCCATCTCCAATGCAAAATTATTTAAAGCTCCCCTCCTCAAATTAGCACAAAGCGAACAGGGATTTTTCTCCTTTCTTACATCAAAAACGATTTTAGCTATCTGAGTTTCTTTGATATGGTATTCAATACCATTCTCTTTGCAAAAATTCATGGTTTTGCTAAAATCCATGTCCTCATAACCCATCGTCAATGTAAGCCCCATCAGCCTGAACTTTACAGGATAATACTTCTGTAAAAGGGAAAGAGCGTACAAAAGGGTTATACTGTCCTTGCCTCCCGACACACCAACTGCTATTATATCGCCCTCTTCTATCATGTTGTAATCCTGTATAGCTTTTCTTATCTTCCCAACAAGGCGCTGCATTAAATCACCTCTAACAATAAGCAATTACACAATAAATCCAATGATCTGCCCTTTAAATGCAATAAAAGGGTAACTTTGGCGTTACCCTTTTATGCAAATGCTTATAATCCAAATCTCTTTTTCAATGCCTCTTTCTGGGCAATTATTTCCTCAGGTAGTCTGTCACCAAACTGTTTTAAGAACTCCTCCTGATCTTTTATCTCCTCGGCCCATACATCTTTATCAACGCTCAATAGCTCCTCCATGACCTCATCAGAGATATCCAACCCCGTGGTATCTATGGCACCTTTTGCTGGCACATAGCCGATTGGCGTTTCTACCGCTTCACCGTTTCCATTGCACCTGTCTATTATCCACTTCAGCACCCTCATGTTTTCGCCAAATCCCGGCCAGAGGAAATTGCCTTCATCATCCGTTCTGAACCAGTTGACATTGAAGATCTTGGGAGGATTGGGTATCCTCTTGCCCATCTCAAGCCAGTATGCAAAATAGTCTGCCATGTTGTATCCGCAGAAAGGCAACATAGCCATGGGGTCACGTCTTACCACACCTACCTTGCCGGCAGCTGCTGCTGTGGTTTCTGATGCCATCGTCGCCCCAACATATACGCCGTGATTCCAATCAAAAGATTGATAAACAAGGGGAGCTACTTTCGCCCTTCTGCCACCAAAGATTATCGCAGAAATGGGCACTCCTTTGGGATTTTCCCACTCTGGAGAAATCGACGGGCACTGACTGGCAGGTGCTGTAAATCTAGCATTGGGGTGTGCTCCCTTTTCGCCGCTATCCGGCGTCCACGGCTCACCTTTCCAATTAATACCACTGGCTGGCGGTTCTCCCATGCCCTCCCACCAAACCGTATTATCCGGGGTTAGAAGAACATTGGTGAATATGGTATTGGCCTTTATAGTTTCCATAGCGTTGGGATTGGTCTTATAGCTGGTTCCAGGCGCTACTCCAAAAAAGCCTGCTTCAGGATTTACTGCCCATAGCCTTCCATCTTCGCCAATCCTCAGCCATGCAATATCATCGCCAACAGTCCATACCTTATATCCCTGCTTTGCATAATATTCAGGAGGCACAAGCATTGCGAGATTTGTCTTGCCGCACGCGCTGGGGAACGCCGCTGCCACATAAGATACATTTCCCTTAGGATCTTCCACTCCCAGTATGAGCATATGCTCAGCCATCCAGCCCTGCTTTCTGCCCATATAGCTTGCGATCCTTAATGCAAAGCATTTTTTACCCAGGAGCACATTTCCACCATAACCTGAATTTACACTCCATATAGTATTGTCTTCAGGGAAATGGCAAATATACCTCTCTTCAGGGTCCAATGTCGCTTTGGAGTGAAGCCCTTTTACAAATTCATCCGAATCCCCTAGCTGCTGCCAAGCCACATCGCCCATTCTCGTCATAATCCTCATGTTGAGGACCACATAGATACTATCAGTCAATTCTACGCCCACCTTGCTAAAAGGCGATCCCACAGGGCCCATAATATATGGAATGACATACATCGTCCTTCCCTTCATGGATCCGTCAAATAATTTCCTCAGCTTTGAATAAGCCTCGTCGGGAGCCATCCAGTTGTTGGTTGGACCTGCATCGTCCTTATTTCTGGTGCATATAAACGTTCTATGTTCCACCCTTGCTACATCGCTTACAGCGGTCCTGTGTAAATAACAGCCCGGAAGCTTTTCTTGATTTAGTTCGTGTAGTTCGCCCGTTTCAAGGGCCTGCTTAATGAGTTTCTGCTTCTCTTCTTCCGACCCGTCTAACCATACTATGTTATCCGGTTTTGTGAGCCTTGCCATTTCTTCTACCCAATCCAGAACAGCCTTGTTAGTAGTAATCATATCTTTCCCCTTTCTTTTATTTATCCTTTGATTCTATATTATATCAGATATATCCGACAAAGAAAACTATTTTGAATATGTATACAGTATGTCTTGCAAATATACACTGTTGTGAAAACGTATACAGCCCATTCTTCACTAAAATTTTTGATTCTCCAAAGTAAATATGCAATTTATTATAAAGCTCTTGCAATTATACACTACCCATGTCGTATGTGGATATGTTAAGTTTTTTCCTTCTGGCATTCATCTTTATCTCTTTTATCTTTTCAATAGGTACTTCCTTTTCAAAACTTCTGAAACCTGCCAGTTTAAAACCGTGTTTTTTAGCAAGGGCAGCGATCTCTTCCACCTGCTCTACAGTCATGTCCCTTCCCAATGAATAATTTTCAATGCGCCCTTCCATGGCTAAAATCATGGTCTCCGCCATACAGGCGTAGCTGGTCTTAGGCGGAAAGCCGAAGTTAAAATGAAAATCCACATCACCGGGGACCTCCACAACTCCCCCTTCTATGACTAAGACATCGTCTCTCTTCTCTACCACTTCTTTTGATACATCTCTCGGCCTTGCTACGTCGCAAACCACTGCACCGGGTTTTAAATACTCAGGCTTTATAACGGTATCTACGGCACTGGTCACCGTTATCACCACATCTGCATTTATTAGGGCCTCATCCACATTTGAGGTAATACTTGGAGATATCCCTGTCCTGTACATAAGGGTTTCGGCAAAATCCTTTAATCTTTCTCTATTTCGAGCCACCAACGTAAGTTCTTTTACATCTCTTGCCAGTATCTCTGCGCATACCTTGCCTATAGAGCCCGTAGCACCAATTACAACAGCATTACAATCCTTTATGTCCTTGCCCATCATCTCCGCTGCTTTAATAGTTCCTTCTATAGCAGTAGCTACAGTATAGCTATTCCCCGTAGTAACGGCAATATTCAAATTTTTTGAAACAGTTATACCTGCATCACCCACCACCGATGTCATGGCTCCAAGGCCCACGATTTCTGCTCCCAGTTTCTCTGCTAGCTTGCCTGCCTTTATTATCTTTTTAATTACAAAATCTTCCGGTAGATTTATCATCTGATCTGAAACCAGAGGAACCCCTATAAAATAACCTTCTGTAGCAGCGTATGCACTCCTTACTCCTTCTATTTTTGAAACTTTTACAGGCGGTAATGCCTTCATAAGGCTTTTTACTATGCCCACAGGTACCTTTTGCAAAAATTTGAGTTTTCTAAATATATCATCATACTCTATGGGATGTATCAAAAAAGCAAATGTGTGCATTTATACTCCCTCCATCCACTCAACTTAATATTCAATAACCGCTTTTTTATTTATTTTTGAAGATATTCCACTCTTGGTCTAAAACCTATTTTATCCAGAAGTGTATTATAATCCTCTGGTGTCATCTCCTCAGGCGCCTTACCTGCAAGGCATACCAGAACAGCTTCCATAACGTTGGTGCCAAAAGAACGACCATTTATTTCAGGCGTTGTGGTGACCAGCAACTCTACACCCCTTTCCCTCATCAATTTCACATCTTCTGCTGTAACTGTATTAGTTATTATAGTCTTACCTGTCATATCCACGGGCATATACCTCTTTATAAAGAGGTAATCTCCCGCTATAACCTCTGCATCCCTGTAATATTTGCTATGCCTATCTTTTATTACCTCCTGCTCTTTTCCTACGGGATATATAATAGAAAAAGGCAATTTGACTATAATGGGAGCCAGTATGGCGGCTAGAAAATATAACAATCTAAGGGATTTAAGGGGTATAGGCAGATTAAGTAAAAAAATAAAATCGCCTATGGTAAGATCCGCCCCCTCCTGTTCAAAAGCCTGAGCCATGCCAAAGCGGTCCATGGCGCATGTCATAAGCACCTTCTTGCCCTTAAAATTCACTATACCATTCTCAGATAAATACTTTATCACCCTTCTTTCTAGTGTGTTTTTAAGCCCTGATCCATCTACTATAGGGGTTTTCTGCGCAGCCTTTTTAAAAGGTACAGCATCTTTTATAATGTATCTTTTATTGCCACCGTAAACATACAGGTCTATTCCCCCCATACCAAACGCATCTACTTTACCGTCCAGATCTTTTATCATCTGGAGGGCTTTCTTAAAATCCCCATCTGTTCCTATCCTCTCAATGACAAATTTTTCTCCGAGTATATCGATTTCTGCCGTATGATCTCGCTTTGACGATCCTACACTTACGCTCACAATCCTTTTCACAACAACTCCCTCACTTTATCGAATTTAAAAGTTCCTCTATAACCGACGGCTCCACATACACATCCTGTGTAAGCGGCGACGGTCCAATATTTACAGTGATCACATCGTTGTCTAATATCCCTTCGATTATTTCACTCCTTTTGTCAGAACCCAAAAAGATCACCACGTCATATGACCTTACCTCCGCTATCAGATCCATAACCCTATTCACCAGCTCAGGACCCGAAAGACCCAGTACGAAATCCCAACGCTCTTTTTCTGATAACAGCAGCTTAAATCCTACACCGTGCTTATCCAGCACCTGCTCGATTTCAGCCTTATTCCCGATGGGAAATCCGATGACAGCGATATTACCTCCGCGCCTTACCTCTCCGAGACTCTCTAACCTCGATATAAAAGTCCTATCGGTATTAAACCTTGAAGCGATCTCCTGCTGTGAATAGCCTCTCGACCTCATCTCAAATATCCTGTCGATTATCCTGTGAACTTTCTCTATGTTGATGACCTTATCGCCAATGTTGACGACTTTCATAACTTCACCTCTATGTGCACATAATGTGCTCATTTGCTTATTATTTTACTACGTAGATAAAAAAATGCAAGGTTTTTTTGCAAAAAAATAACCAGCTCTCTCCCCAATAAATTGGAGAGATGAGAGCCAGTTATTTAAAAAATACCATTCCTATTCTTCAATGGTATCCTCTACAGAACCACCTGCTGGGATAAACGGCAATACCTTTTCATCTTTATCAATCATGCATTCTATGAGCGCAGGTTTATTTTCGCCAAGGGCTTTTTTAATCGCATCATTAAACTCTTCTTCATTGGTTACCCTGCACGCGCTAACGCCGTAAACCTCTGACAGTTTTACAAAATCGAGATTGGGATTCAAATCTGTATGGGAATACCGTTTATTATAAAGGAGCGTCTGCCATTGCCTAACCATACCCAGTGTATTGTTATTTAAAATCACTGTAATAACGGGTATATTGTATATGGCTGCTGTCTCCAGCGACTTTATATTCATCCTGATGCTGCCATCTCCAGCGATATTTATAACTCTTTTATCTGGCTTACCCACCTGTGCACCAATAGCCGCAGGTAAGCCAAATCCCATAGTTCCCAATCCTCCTGAAGTAATAAAAGTGCGGGGCTTTGTAAATTTATAATACTGAGCAGCCCACATCTGGTTCTGCCCCACTTCCGTAGCTATTATAGCATCTCCACTTGTAAGCTCACTAATTCTTTCCACAATATACTGTGGTTTTAGCTTGCCATCTCTATTATACCTGAATTTATATTTTTCTTTCATTTCTGCCAGTTGTTTATGCCATTCATGATGATAATTAGGCTTTACTTTCTGCACAAGCTCTCTGAGAACAGATTTTGCATCTCCTACAATACCCACATTTGTCTTTATGTTTTTCCCGATCTCCGCCGCATCAATATCAATATGAATTATCTTTGCATCCGGTGCAAACCCTGTAGCCTTTCCTGCAACCCTATCGCTAAATCTGGCTCCGATAGCTATCACCAGATCAGACTTATACACAGCCATGTTAGCGTATTTGCTTCCATGCATCCCTAAAAAGCCCAATGCCAGTGGGTGATCTTCTGGAAAGGCTCCAAGCCCCATAAGGGATGTGGTCACAGGAATGTCAGCCTTTTCAGCCAGCTCTTTCAATTCTTCGTAAGCTCCAGAGCATATTATTCCGCCCCCTGCATATATCACAGGCCGCTCACTTTGATCTATTAATTGCACTGCCTTTTCTATATTAGCATAATTTATATTTTTCTTGGGCTTGTGCTCATAATTTATAGAATTTCTATTTATAGGCTCATATTCTATCATCATGGCCTGAATATCTTTTGGCACATCGATGAGGACAGGACCAGGTCTACCCGTTGTGGCGATTTCAAAGGCTTCATAGATGATATATGCCAGCTTTTCTGGGTCTTTTACGATGTAATTATGTTTTGTAATAGGCATTGTAATACCTGCTATGTCTACCTCCTGAAAGGAGTCCTTGCCTATGAGATTTCTGGCAACCTGACCTGTTATGGCGATAATAGGCACTGAATCCATGTATGCATTAGCGATACCTGTAACCAGATTGGTAGCTCCGGGACCTGACGTGGCAAAACAAACACCAGGCTTACCTGTCACCCTGGCATAGCCATCTGCCATATGAGCGGCCATCTGCTCATGGGCTACCAGCACATGTTTTATATCCGAATCGTACAATGCATCGTATATAGGCAAAACAGCTCCACCAGGATATCCGAATATCACATCGACTCCCAGATCCTTTAAACACCTTATGATGATCTCTGCCCCCTGTAGCTTCATTCACATCCCCCCTTGCTTAAACACCGCTCCTGTGCTGGCTGACGTTACCATTTCAGCGTATCTTCTCAGGTATCCGCTCTTTATCTGTGGTTCTTTTTTGACCCAGACCTTAAAGCGCTCATGCAACTCCGCATCAGACAATTTTACCTCTAATTTGCGCTCAGGTATATTTATAGATATGATATCCCCATCCTTGAGTACGGCTATAGGACCTCCTTCTGCCGCTTCAGGAGAAACATGGCCTATGGACGCGCCTCTTGTAGCGCCCGAGAACCGTCCATCGGTGATCAACGCCACATCTTTATCCAAGCCCATCCCCGCCAGCGCCGACGTTGGGCTCAGCATTTCTCTCATACCCGGACCACCTTTTGGTCCCTCATACCTTATAACCACCACATCGCCTTTGTTTATTTTGCCTTTTAATATGGCATCAATGGCCTCATCCTCCGAATCAAACACCCTGGCAGGCCCTTCATGCACCATCATCTCAGGGGATACCGCTGACGCTTTTACCACAGCGCCATCAGGAGCCAGATTCCCTTTCAGTATGGCAAGACCACCTGTTTTGCTGTACGGTTCCTCTACAGGCCTTATCACATCGTGATTTCTAACTGAAACGCCTTTGATGTTTTCTCCAACGGTCTTGCCTGTGACCGTAAAACGCCCCGTGTCTATATAGCCTTTTTTATTCAGTTCCGCCATGACAGCCTGTATGCCACCGGCTTCATATAAGTCCTGAATGTGGTATTTACCCGCAGGGCTAAGCTTGCAGAGGTTGGGCACTGTATTGCTTATCCTGTCTATATCTTCAAGGCTTATCTCCACACCAGCCTCATGGGCGATTGCTGTCAAATGCAAAACGGTATTGGTAGAACCTCCTAACGCCATATCCACTGCAAAAGCATTGATGAAGGCATTTCGAGTCATAATATCCCTGGGGCGAATCTCTTTTTGGACCAGGTCCATAATGCGCATACCAGCCATCTTCGCAAGCCTTATTCTTTCTGCGTACACTGCAGGTATGGTACCATTGCCTGGCAAACCCATGCCCAAAGCCTCTGTAAGACAATTCATGGTATTAGCCGTGTACATACCTGAGCAGGAACCACACCCAGGACATGCGTACTGTTCCAGCTCATGCAATTCATCCTCGCTCATCATTCCTGCGGACACCGCCCCTACCGCTTCAAATACCTTACTGAGGTCTGAATCCTGCCCGCGGAATCTGCCTGCCAGCATAGGCCCACCGCTGACTACAATGGCAGGTATATTAAGCCTGGCTGCTGCCATGAGCATGCCGGGTACGATCTTATCACAGTTGGGGATCAATACTATGCCGTCAAAGGCATGGGCTCTCACCACCACTTCTACGCTGTCGGCTATAAGCTCACGGCTGGCTAAAGAGTATTTCATTCCCGTGTGATTCATAGCTATACCATCGCACACACCAATGGTATTTATCTCAAAGGGGACACCCCCTGCCATCCTGATACCTGCTTTTACCGCCTCTGCTATTTTATCCAGGTGTAGATGACCAGGTATTATCTCGCTCTTAGAGCTTATAACACCGATAAAAGGCCTTTTCATCTCCTCATCCGTAATTCCCAAAGCATACAAAAGCGATCTGTGCGGCGCTTTCTCCACGCCAGCTTTTACGTTTTTACTCAGCTCATCCATACCGCTTACCCCCTTATCTCTTCAACAACCAGATCTCCCATCTCTACCGTATTTACAAGAATCATGCCATCCTGCATTATATCCTGGGTTCTATAACCCTTCTTTAAAACCGATAACACCGCATCTTCAATATCTCTAGCGGCATCCTCCATATCAAAGGAATACCTCAACATCATAGCCACCGACAATATCGTCGCAAGAGGATTAGCCTTTTTGGTACCCGCGATATCAGGGGCCGAGCCGTGTACAGGTTCATATAAGCCCACTCTGTCATCCCGCAAGCTAGCCGAGGGAAGCATACCTATAGAACCTGTAAGCATGGAAGCCTCGTCGCTCAAAATGTCCCCAAACATATTGCTGGTCACGATAACATCAAATTGGCGGGGATTTTTGATAAGCTGCATGGAGGCATTGTCCACATACATGTGTTCAAGGGTAACCTCAGGGTAATCTTTGGCAACCTCTTCCACCGTCTCCCTCCACAACCTGGAACTCTCCAATATGTTGGCCTTATCTACTGATGTTACCTTCTTTTTTCTCTTCATAGCAGCATCAAAGGCCACCTTTGCTATGCGCTTTATCTCTTCAGTTGAATAGATCTCCGTATCGTAAGCTTTATAGCCTGTATCGGTTTTTTCCCTGCCCCTTGTACCAAAGTAGATGCCGCCTGTAAGCTCTCTTACCACCAGCACGTCCAGTCCATCGCCGACTATTTCTGCTTTCAAAGGCGATGCATTTTTAAGAGGCTCGTAAAGGATCGCAGGCCTTAGATTCGCATATACATTGAGGCTCTTCCTGAGGGCCAATAATCCGGCTTCAGGCCTTTTGCTGCCAGGCAATGCATCCCACTTAGGCCCGCCTACTGCCCCTAGAAGAACGGCATCACTCTTTAAGCACGCCTCCTGGGTCTCCGCAGGATATGGATCACCGGTTTTGTCTATAGCAATACCTCCAAAAGGGTATATAGCTGTTTCAAAATCTACTCCGTACTTACGCTCAATGGCATTTAAGACCTTGAGCGCCTCATTTACCACTTCAGGGCCTATCCCATCGCCTGGTAACACCGCTATCTTATACATTCTTATTCACCTGCGCCTTCACATAATTTATCAGTCCATCGTGCTTTATGATCTCCTGGATAAACTCAGGAAATGGCGCTGCATGAAAGGTGAGATTTTTGGTTTCATTGTAGATTACCCCTGTATTAAAATCCACGCTTACCACATCGCCGTCATCTATCCCGTCCACCGCCTCAGGGCATTCCAGTATAGGAAGACCTATATTTATGGCGTTTCTGTAAAATATCCTGGCAAAGGTACGGGCTATGACACAGGATATGCCGGATGCCTTTATGGCTATAGGAGCATGTTCACGGGATGAACCGCAACCAAAATTCTTACCTGCCACGATGATATCGCCCGGCTTAACCCTGTCTTTAAAAGTCGCATCCAGATCTTCCATGCAGTGCCTGGCAAGCTCTGATGGCTCTGAGGTGTTTAAATACCTAGCTGGTATTATTACATCCGTATCCACGTTATCTCCGTATTTTATGGCATTTCCTTTAATCATTTAATACCACCTCCGGATCCTCTATATAACCTGCTACAGCTGATGCTGCAGCCACAGCGGGACTGGCCAGATAAACTTCGCTTTCTGGATGACCCATTCTGCCGACAAAGTTGCGATTAGTCGTTGCCAACGCCCTTTCACCTTTTGCCAGTATACCCATATGACCTCCCAGACACGGACCGCACGTTGGCGTGCTGACAGCAGCACCCGCTTTTATAAACTCTTCAATATAACCGCGTTTCAAGCACTCCAGATATATTTCCTGAGTAGCCGGGAATATGATCAGCCTCACATCGGGATGCACTTTTCTCCCTTTAAGTATCTGATAAGCCTCTTCCATATCCTTTATACGGCCATTGGTGCAAGAACCTATGACCACCTGGTCGATCTTTACCCCTCTGGCCTCATCTATAGGCTTGGTATTCTCAGGGAGATGGGGAAATGCCACCTGAGGCCTTATACCGCTCAGGTCGATTTCATAGATTCTTTCGTATTCGGCATCTTCATCGGCCTTAAACACTTCATAAGGTCTTTTAGCCCTTCCCTTTACATAGTTTAAAGTCTCCTCATCAACGTCGAATATGCCGTTCTTGGCACCCGCCTCTATGGCCATGTTAGCTATGGTGAACCTATCATCCATGGTCAAAGATTTCAGGCCTTCCCCTGTATACTCCATGGACATATATAGAGCTCCATCAACACCTATCATCCCTATGATGTACAGAATAACGTCTTTTCCGCTGACCCATTTGTTCAATTTGCCCTTTAAGTCAAACTTTATAGCCTGTGGCACCTTAAACCAGGCCTCCCCTGTAGCCATGGCCGCAGCCATGTCAGTACTGCCTATACCCGTAGAAAACGCCCCTAAAGCGCCGTAGGTGCACGTATGGGAATCGGCGCCTATTACCACATCACCGGGTCCTACAAGGCCCTGTTCAGGAAGCAAGGCGTGTTCGATGCCCATACGGCCTACCTCAAAGTAATTTACAATGCCGTATTTTTTAGCAAATTTTCTTATTACATTGGCCTGTTCTGCTGACTTTATATCTTTATTGGGAGTAAAGTGATCAGGCACCAACGCTATCCTGTTCACATCAAAGACCCGATCCAGGCCCAATTTTTCAAATTCTTTGATAGCTACAGGAGATGTCACATCATTTCCCAGTACCATATCCACTTTTGCTTTTATAAGTTGACCTGGTACCACCTTATCCAATCCTGCATGTTTTGCCAGGATTTTTTGCGTCATCGTCATTCCCATTCTCAATCTCGACCTCCATCGCTTTTATCGCCGGGAAGTTCTACCATCATTCGATTTATAGCGTTTACAAAAGCCCTGGCGCTGGCCTCTATCACGTCTATGCTCAAGCCATGGCCAAGGAACACCTTCCCGTTTTTACTGATTTTCACAGTTACTTCGCCTAAAGCGTCCTTGCCGCCTGTGACAGATTTCAAGAAATAATCCTCCAGCTCTACTTCCTGACCCACAGCCTTTTCTATAGCCTTAAACACCGCATCCACCGGTCCATCACCGCATTCCGCTGCCTGAACAACTTCATTTTCTCGCTTTATACCTACCGTCGCCGTAGGCGTTATATTAGAGCCTGAAGATATCTGCACAAACTCCAGCTGATAGATTTCCGGCACACTTATAGATTTATTTTCAACAATAGCTTCGATATCCTGATCCAGCACGGTTTTTTTCTTGTCCGCCAGGTCTTTAAAGCGCTCAAAAGCCTTATTTATAGCCTCCGGATCTAAATTGTAACCCAGCTCCTTCAGCCTGGCCTCAAAGGCATGTCTTCCCGAGTGCTTGCCCAGCACGATACTGCTATGGCTTAAACCTATAGACTCAGGCGTCATTATCTCATAGGTGCTCCTCTCGCTCAAGACCCCATGCTGGTGTATTCCAGCCTCATGGGCAAAGGCGTTGGCACCTACAATGGCTTTATTGGGCTGAACGCTTATACCTGTCAAAGTACTTACAAGCCTGCTGGTCCTGTATATCTGCTGTGTATTGATGTTTACATTTCTTTTGTAATAATCCTTCCTCGTATTTAACGCCATCACCACTTCTTCCAGCGCGGCATTGCCAGCTCTTTCTCCAAGCCCGTTTATGGTAACCTCTATCTGCCTTACCCCATTTAACGCTGCAGTAAGAGAATTGGCTACAGCAAGACCCAGGTCATTGTGGCAATGGACGCTTATGGCGACTTTATCGATATTTTTCACATGGGTTTTCAGATAATCAATCAGCTGAGCAAATTCACCGGGGGTCGTATATCCCACTGTATCCGGTATATTTATGGTAGTAGCACCTGCATCAATGACGCTTTCATAAACTTTCGCCAGATAATCCCAATCACTTCTGGTGGCATCCTCCGCAGAGAACTGCACATCCTGGAGCTTTGATTTGGCATAGGCCACCATTTCTACAGCCTTATTCAGCGCTTCTTCCCTGCTCATCTTCAGCTTGTATTTAAGGTGAATATCTGATGTAGCGATAAACACATGTATTCTTGGGCGTTCAGCGCCTTTGAGCGCTTCATATGCTCTATCGATGTCAGCCCTGGATGCCCGGGCCAGAGCTGATACTCCAACGCCCTTTACCTCATTCGCGATTAATTTCACAGCTTCAAAATCTCCATTGGACGCAATAGGAAATCCTGCTTCTATGATGTCAACATTTAAGTTTTTTAACTGTTTGGCAATCTCCAGTTTCTCTTTGGCATTCAAATTTACGCCAGGTGTTTGCTCTCCATCTCTCAGCGTAGTATCGTATATGATTACATCGCTGACCCCCATTAAAATCCCCCCATATCAATCTTTTTTCAGCCAGGACATCATGCTCCTCAATTCACTACCTACTTTTTCAATAAGCTGATTTCTTTCCTTTTCTCTCATAGCATTGAATACAGGTCTGCCAACCCTGTTCTCTAAAAGCCACTTTTTAGCGAATTCGCCATTCTGGATCTCTTTTAGCACCTGCTTCATCTCTTTTCTGGTCTCTTCAGTAATTATTCTCTTACCTGTCATATAGTCGCCGAACTCCGCCGTATCGCTTATAGAATACCTCATCTTGCTAAATCCGCCTTCATAGATAAGGTCCACTATGAGTTTCATCTCATGCAAACACTCAAAATAGGCAATCTCCGGCTGATAGCCTGCCTCAACCAGGGTTTCGAAGCCCGCCTTTATAAGCTCTGTCACGCCGCCGCACAAAACCGCCTGCTCGCCAAAGAGGTCTGTTTCTGTTTCCTCTTTAAACGTGGTCTCGATGACCCCTGCCCTGGTTCCGCCAATACCTTTAGCGTAAGCCAGTGCATAATCCTTCGCTTTGCCCGAAAAGTCCTGGTACACAGCGATGAGATCAGGAACTCCCATACCTTCTTCATAAACCCTTCTCACAAGGTGTCCAGGCCCCTTCGGTGCTATCATTATGACGTCTACATATTCGGGAGGAACTATCTGATGGAAGTGAATATTAAAACCGTGGGCAAAAGCCAGTATATCCCCTTCCTTTAAATTGGCTTCAATGCTATCTTTGTACATCTGAGCCTGTTTTTCGTCAGGTATCAATATCATTATGAGATCAGCAGCTTTAGCCGCATCTGCCGTCTCCATAACCGTAAGCCCATCCTTTTCGGCTTTTTCCCATGATTTGCTACCCTTATATAAGCCTACGACCACATCCAGACCGCTGTCCTTCAAATTTAAAGCATGGGCTCTTCCCTGGCTGCCATAGCCTATAACCGCTATCTTCTTGCCTTTTAATAAATCCAAATTGGCATCCGCATCATAGTACATTCTTGTCATCGTTAATCTCCTCCTCATAATCTTTTAAGATTTTATCTCCTCGTTCCAGTGAAACAAGACCCGTTCTCACAATTTCCAGCACTTCAAATTGTCTCAAAAGTTCTTCAAGAGCACTTATTTTCTCCAGATCCCCTGTGGCTTCTATTACCATAGAATTTCTAGATACATCTATGACCCTGGCTCTAAAAATTTCGATGATATGCATGATATCGTCTCTGTTTGATGAATTAAAAGCTACTTTAAATAAGACCAGCTCTCTACCCACATAATCTGTTTTGCATAAGTCCTGTACCTTTATGACATCCACCAGTTTATATAGCTGCAAAGATATTTGATTGACCACATAGTCGTCACCATCCACAACGATGGTTATCCTGGATATGTCAGAATCTTCCGTAGTCCCTACTGCGAGGCTTTCGATATTAAAGCCTCTCCTGCTGAAAAGACCGGCCACCCTTGATAAAACACCAGGATGGTTATTTACGAGAACAGCTAAAACATGCTTTATAAGATCACCCCCTTGTGTATTAAAAAACCCCCGTCCCCTATACAGTCGTATAGGGGCGAGGGTTAAGCTCGCGGTACCACCCTAATCCACCCATGCCTCACGACATGGGCCTCATCAGGTTTTAAAACCTTACCTTTTAACGCAGGCGCACGGCATGACCTACTACCACTTCAGCCATGCAGCTCCAGAGTGAGTTAGATATACACCGCAACACCGGTTTCCACCAACCCCGGCTCTCTATAGTTTTTAAGTGTATATCCGTCTCCTTCATAGCTTTTATGTATTGATATGCGTTGAGGTGTTTAATGATTACTAGTTATTCTAACAGCAATGGAGCGAAATGTCAACTGAATTTTTTTGAAATTTTCACATATGTTATCGATTTCTTCTCTACTTTTTTTGTAAAAAGCTCATCTGCCTCTGTTCATGGCCACAGCTATACTGGCGTAATCACCCAGCTGCTCTCCCAGCATCGCTGGTACCACCTTGCACACACTAGCAGAGCGCTGCAAAGCCTCTTTTTTGATAACTTCCTCCACAATGTCTTTGAAAAACTTAATACTTCTGGCATATATGCTGCCTATGATAATCACTTCAGGATTCAATATATCAATAAGGATAGATATCCCCAGACCTAAAAAGTTGGCAGATATGCGCAGAATCTCTATGGCTACCTCATCACCTTTGTCCGCCGCCTCCCCTACAATCTTAGCCGTTAGCTCTTCAGGCTCTAACCCCCTGGCAAATTCCACTTCCATCCCCATCTGCCTTCTCTTCAAAACCTCTGCCGCAGCGATCTGGGCGATACCACCTCCGCTGCAAAATCCCTCGAAAGATCCTTCTTTTCCATAGCCCACAGGTCCGAAAGGTGCCAACCTTATATGGCCCACCTCCCCTGCCATATCGTTGGTACCGGAATAAAGCCGCCCGTCCAGTATCAGCCCCGCACCCATGCCTGTGCCGAAGGTGAGAAATATGACATTCTTATATCCTCGACCTGCACCATACATCCATTCAGCCAGGGCACAGGCGTTGGCATCGTTCTGGAGATATGCCGGCCTGGAATAGCGCTCCTGGATTATCTCCGTTATATGCACATTATCCCATCCCGGCAGATTGGGCGGCGACATGACAATGCCCCTTTTGGAATCCAGTGGACCACCGCAGCTTATACCAAAAGCCTCGACATCCTGGCTCTTGATACCGTACTTGCCCATAAGTTCATCCGCCATCAAAAACATCTTATCAATCATCTGCTCAGGGCCTTTATGGGCTTCTGAAGGCATTTTTAATTTGTCTAAAATCTTACCCTTACCATCTGCAATACACACGGCCAATTTTGTGCCACCTATGTCAATACCTATGTAATACCTGTCCGCCATTATTATCAGTCCTTTCTGATAATTAACTAACCGTTTTCCAATCTCCATTATACCATAATTTGTTTATTGGAAATTTCTCAATACTGAAGAAGGATATTAACATCTCTTGTCGAATATATTATTTATTATTAGCATCATTTGCTGTAGATGCACATTATATCTTAAAAAAAGGATGTGATAATTTTCTGTAGCTTCTGGTAGGACGGTAGGTTCTCATAAAAAAATTTTAGGATGGGAGGACGGTAGGTAAAAAATGAAATATGTATTTATTGCTGCATACTTTCTCATTATGCTGGTTATAGGGTTAATCAGCATGAGGAAGATCTCTTCTGTGAATGACTTTTTCCTGGGCGGACGTAAGATAGGACCATGGATGTCCGCTTTCGCTTACGGCACGACCTATTTCTCTGCAGTTATTTTCATAGGCTACGCGGGTAGAATAGGCTGGGGATTTGGTTTATCTGCTATATGGATAGGCATAGGAAATGCGTTGCTGGGGAGCCTTGCCGCATGGCTTGTCCTGGCCAAAAAAACCCGTGAAGTAACCCACAGATTAAACATATCTACAATGCCCGAGTTTTTTGAAAAGAGATATGGCAGCAAAACCTTAAAGATTCTCTCTGCGCTGATAATATTTATATTCCTTGTGCCATATTCTGCATCGGTCTATCAGGGCTTAACATACCTTTTTGAGGCAGTATTTCATGTCCCGTTCACATACGGCATACTGGCAATGGCATTGTTGACGGCTGTATACCTGACGCTTGGCGGATATGTGGCCACCGCCACTAACGATTTTGTCCAGGGCATTATAATGCTTATGGGCACCATAGTCATGGTCGCATTTGTATTGCTTAACCCCCATGTAGGCGGCCTGTCCTCAGGCCTTGAGAAATTGGCTCATATAGATAGCAGACTTGTAGCACCTGTTGGACCAGGAGGTTTTTCTGCCCTTATGTCATTAGTAATACTCACCAGTATAGGCAGCTGGGGACTACCTCAGATGATACACAAATTCTATACCATAAAAGACGATGAAGCTGTCAAACGGGCTACCATCATATCAACAGCATTTGCATTAATCGTAGCAGGAGGCGCCTATTTTATCGGAGCGTTTGGCAGACTGTTCCTCAATAATCAGATACCAATAAACGCTGCTACAGGCAAACCCGATATGGATATGATCATGCCTATTGTAGCCATGAAAGCTTTTCCCGACTGGCTCTTAGGATTATTGGCCATATTAATCCTGTCAGCATCTATGTCGACTCTAGCATCATTGGTCCTGGTATCCAGTTCTGCCATCTCTATGGACCTGCTGCGAGAAATCAAACCTGGCATAAAAAATAGCACAGAAACCCTGATAATGAGGTTATTGTGCCTTATCTTTATCATCGCATCAGTTGTCATAGCCACAAATCGACAAACGGTAATACTATCACTGATGTCATTTTCTTGGGGTACCGTGTCGGGATCATTCCTGGCTCCATACTTTTACGGCCTGTACTGGAAACGCACCACCAGATCCGGTGCTTTTGCAGGATTTATATCTGGCTTTGCCACATCAGTAATACTGGCATTGGTATTTAAATTCAATGCCGGAATGGCACCGCAGCTGGGCGCTATATCCATGGCCGTATCCATGATTGCCGTACCTACAGTCAGCCTTTTGACGCAGGATGTGCCCGACGCCCATAAATCCTTCGTCAAAGGCGTGGCAGAAGAATTGTAAGAATAAATGAAAACCTGTGTGGGGAGGCTTTCCTCCCCCAAGGAATAGCCCCAATCAGGTTATTATGTCGTCTCCCTTTCTATCAGGGTTATCGGTAAAATATTTTCTGTCGCTACTTTTTTCCCGTCTACCTGATCTAAAATTAATTCAATAGCCTTTTTTGCTATTTCCTTAATAGGCTGTCTTATGGTGGTCAGTGGAGGAACTATAAGAGCTGCAAGTTCTATGTCGTCATAGCCTACAACCTTTAGTTCTTCTGGAATTTTTTTATTTAAAATCCTCGCCACATTAATTATAGCTGCCGCAATCATGTCGCTGCTAGCAAATATCCCATCAATATCCGGATGTGCTTCCAATAGCTCTGTCCCTAATCTTATATATTCATCGATTTCAAATTTATTTAGCTTAGTTTCAACTACAAAATGCTCAACATTTTCTTTTGTCACCACATCTTTGAAAGCCTTATAGCGATTATTTGCTGGAGTATTCAATATTAACGGTCCACTTATGTGTGCAACCTTCTTGCAGCCTTTTTTCAGTAAAAGCTCAGTAGCCAAAACACCTCCATGATAGTTATCTGATGAAATATACGGTATATCGTCAGAAAGGTGTCTGTCTATGGCAACTATCGGTAAATTAATATTTGCGTATTGTTCCACATCAAGGGTATGGCTTCCCATGATTATACCATCTACCTGGTGCCTTTTTAACATGTCTATATATTCCTTCTCTTTTACACTGTCCTGTCCCGAATTGCATAGTAATATCTTATAACCGGCTTCATGAGCGTAATATTCTATATAATAAGTGAGCTGGCCAAAAAATGGGTGAGATACACTTGGTATCAATACCCCTATTAAATTTGATTTTCTCCTATATAATGACCTGGCCAGCTCATTGGGTTGATAGTTCAACTCCTCCATAGCTTTATAAACCTTTTTCCTCGTAGCCTCACTTATATAGCCCCTATTGTTTAAAACCCTTGACACTGTTGTAACAGTAACACCGGCCTTTTTCGCTACATCCTTAATAGTCGCTATTTAAAGCACCTCCCCTCTCATATTCTTTGGTTTTCTCACATCATCACGGTTTTTATTGTACAAATACTGTAACCATTCAAAAAAGCTGACCTGGCATTTCTTGCCGCTTAGATATGCAAAAATAAGTACATATATTTATTATAATTCAACATAAGGCATTTATCTATATCAGGATTTATAAAAAGACGTTATATCATACATCAGTGTTTTACCATTTTAGCATCTGGGCTACACTCTCCGGGGCAACAGCATTTACGAATACACCTGTAGCCAGTTCAAAACCTGCCTGATAAGACATTCTGGGAGTCACATGAATATGCCACTTATAATATTCTGTCGCCTTTTCATCAACAGCATGAGTATGAAAAAACATATTGAAAGGGAATTCACCCAATACTGCATACATCCTTTGAAAAAGCTTCTTAAGCAAAGCTGCTAGCTCTTCTATTTTCTTTGAACCCATTTCCTCAAATTTACCATTGTCTTTATTTATTATTTCAATTTCGTTATTGTACATGGAGGCATATGGAGCAATGATCATAAAATTGGTACTTTCATGTATAAATCTCTCATTTTTTTCTCGTTCATAGCTCATTATCATATCATGAAGGGAATGACCTTTTTCCCTATAGTATTTTTTAGCATTATCCATTTCCCTTGATATATCTGGCGGCACGATAGGCATTGTTAATATCTGGCTATGAGGATGTTCTAAAGAAGCTCCTGCATTTTTTAAGTAATTTTTATATATACTTATATACTTTACCTTCTCGCTCTTCTTTAACGCATGATACCTCTCCACGAGCATTTGAAGATAATCATTAAATTCCTGAAGGCTCATATTGAAGAAACTTCCATCGTGCCTCATGGTTTCAATAATCACTTCGTGAAAGCCATAACCAGAACTGCAGCGGTAAAAATCAGATTTATCCATTATAGATTCATCTGGAGAAAGTATTGGAAATTTATTAGGAACCACCCTAACCTTCCATTCACCATCTCTTTCAATTCTTCCTACCTCCGTTGGAGTGATATGCTCATTACCAATACAAAAGGGACATTTCTCGCTATGACTTGAAATGCTATTTTCTTTGCTATTCATGTCTTTTAAATCTAAAGGTCTTTTCTCTCTTTCTTTGGCTATAATTACCATTTTATCTGTAAAGGGGTCTTGTCGTATCTCTGGCATATATCTATCACCTGCCAAAATAATTTTTTCTCAGCCAACTTATAGAATTATCCTCTAAATCATTGTTTTTAAACCAATAGGGCACTTCCACGTTTGAACTAAAATCATTTTTATCCATGTTAACTATCGCATCTAAATACCCATTAGCAGTAGCATCCCATGTATATTTGCTTGCCACTCTATGCATACCCTGCTTTTTATAATATTCATAATTATCAAAGGCCTCAACCAGTCCTCTTGCTATATCCTTTAAATCAAACACATCTATAAGCACACCATATCTCTTTCCGTTTTCGTAGAGTACATCACTGGGCCCGCCATATTTCGTGACCACCGCCGGAAGTCCACAGCTCATAGCCTCTATAGGCGCCAATCCAAAGGGTTCATATACCGCTGTTAAGCAGAATACGGATCTTCTTCTTGCCAATTCTCTATAACAAGCAGCAAGTTGATCTTGGCCATTTATACTGAACATTGATACCTTGCCCATCAAGTCATTTTCTCTTATGATAGCCATTATCTCATCCAATATCTTTTTTTCCTCTTCTGTTGCTTTTGAATAATCCGCAAAAGCATTTTCTATACCTCTCAAAGTAATTACTAAATTGGCCCTTCCCTGTAGTTCTTTGCTTTCAGCATATGCCTTTACCAATGCCACATGATTTTTCTTAGGATCTAATCTGCTGGATACTACTATTGCAGGAAGCCCTCTTCTGCCTTCATCTAAATCCCGCTCAAACATAGCCTTTACATAGTTTCTCACACGGTCTTCTTCAGGATTTTCTCCGCAAGCACTAAAGATCTTTGTATTGACCCCTGGTGGAACTACTCTGAACTTTTCCGGGTTGTTCACATCTCCCGCTCCTTTATACAATGGATGAACATACTGTTCATCCATTTCCTGGCTTGTAGACACATATATTATCGAAGAATTTAACATAGCAGTTCTCTCTGCTAATATCCTTTTAGAAAACCTATATTTATTTTCCATTTCATCAAAATTTACCGGGGTTACCTTCAACTTATCCATTTTCTGGGCACCTAAAGAATGAGCTGTAAAAGAGAAAGGTATTCCTGTTTTTTCTTTAAATAATGCTCCGGCAATTCCTCCATCGCCATAATGGGTTGTTACAAAATCAGGCATGCTCCCTTCATTTCTGTAATACAGCAATATATTGTCTACCCATTCATTAAGATACTGCCATAGCTGTTCCTTCGGCAAAAAACTTGCAGGACCGCAGGGTATCCGTATTATGTTTATATTTTCTATTCCATCGTAATGGTCTAAGGTTTCTTTAAATTCAGGCCAATCGGGATCGTCAATTTTTCTCGTTATTATATCTACCCTGTGTCCCTGCTTTGCTATAGCAATAGCAACCTCCTTAACATAAACCAGCTGCCCCCCAAAATCCGGATGTTCAGTCCAGTGAGAATCTTTCCTGTCAAAGTTCCCCTGTGGATTAAAAAACGCTATATGCATAATCTGCCTCCTATATACCAAACAGGATTTTTATCTCTTCTAAATTTGGCAATTCGACAACGGCTCCTGTGTATCTCAATTTATAAGCACTTACCGCAAAGCCCAGCTTAAGGGACTTTTCCAGCGTATAGCCTTTTATCAGGCCACTGTAAAAACCGGACCAGAAAGCATCACCTGCCCCTGTGGTATCAACTACCTCAGTGGCCAGCGTATTGAATTTCTTTGTTTCCCTGCCATTGGATACTATAGCTCCATTTTTGCCCAGCGTCATTATTACTAACTTAGCTCCCAGACCTAAAAACTTGTTAAGCTGGTTCTCCGGAGTATCCTCGCCAAATATCCTCCTGGCATCATCCTCTGATGGCTTCACTATGTCAACCTTGCCTATAATGGATTTTATATAGCTTAATCCATCATGGCCCTTTTCCCAGATCATCGGATGATAGTTTGGGTCATAGCATAACAATACCTTATTCCTTCTAGCTTCTTCTATTATCGCTTCTATAGTATCCCTTGCTGGTTTTCTTGAAATAGGCCAGCTTGAGAAGTGCACTATTTTAGAGTTTTGTACCGCTTGCTCAAGCTGCTTCGAATACACTATGTTATAATCCGCTGCCCTATAAAAAATAGGCGTAGGACTGCTTTTACTCTTGGTGACCAATACCATGCTCGTAGAACAGTCAACTCTATTTATATAGCTGGTATCAATTCCACATTGCTCCAGGCGTTTTATTAAGAAGTCACCCAATCCATCTTTCCCCACTGCTGAAGCAATTATTGACTTTATCCCTAACCTCCTGGCATTCATAGCGATATTTGCCGGAGAACCGCCAAAAAATTTATTGTATGTGTCACATTCAAAATCTTCACTATAATCAGCTGAAATCATATCTACCAACATTTCACCTACGGTTAAAAGGTCATTTTCTTTCTCATCAAATTTTATACTGTCATTAAAATCTAACATAACATCCTCCAAATTGCTCCTTTATTTTAGTATTTATAACTCAAAAAGATACATCAATCTGTTAATATACCTACGGCAATACGGCGATATCCCATTTGTCTAAACGAGTAATGCTACACTCTCCTTTAGAAAACACTGATATGTTCAGTGATTCTTTGCCGGGATATATTCTTCCGGTCATCGTTTTTTCCCCATCATTTATAAATACCTCGACGGAGCATCTGTCGACAAATATTCTGAGCTTTAGCTTATTATTTTTTAATGCTATATTTGTTTTTCTTTCTCCTTTTGGCCCTATCCCGGATTTGTCGCGGTTAAATATAAACAGGCTTTCATCTCTGCTGTAGCATAAAATTGTCTCTTCCTCTTTTCCTTTTCTTACCTTGACGCCAAATTCCCTTGCTTCACCAGCATCAAACTCTATTTCAAGCTCATAGCATTCGCTGATGGTATCTAAGTACTTTTCTCCATTTATTTTAATGTTTCTCAAATGGTAATGATTTTTTCTATAGTTCTTTATTTCTTCAATGGGCTTAAAGTACAATCTATCTCCAACCCTTACGATCTCCCTTGGCAGCGTCATAGCTCCTGCCCAATTGTGGCCTCTTTCTTGTGTCGGCATAGGCATCTCCCACATATCCATCCATGCCACTATAAGCCTTCTTCCAAGTTTATCAAGGGTAGTTTGCGGCGCATAAAAATCAAAACCATAATCCACAGCATGACAATCGCCAAGCTGAAATACACCTTTTTCTATGTCCAGGTCTCCAATAAAATAGATGACTGAATTGGGATTATTAAAGTCATTTCCTCTAGCCTTCATGTGTTGAGCCGATACAATGAGTACGCCTTTCCCATCCAGTTCAAACAAATCCGGGCACTCCCAATTATACCCCATGGTTTCATCGCCTTTAGCTAAAATATTTACAAATTCCCACTGCTTTAGATCCAACGACCTGTACAATAACACCTGGCCATTGCCCATTCCGTCATTTGATCCCAGCACCACATAGTAATATTGGCCTTTTTTGAATACCTTTGGATCCCTGAAATCTCTTTTACTGGCTCTCTCTGGTATCTGTTCCTGTCCTATTACAGGATTTTTATCATACTTTTTAAAATGCACTCCATCCTCTGAATAGGCAAGGTTCTGCACCTGCTTATACTCTCCTCCATCAGCACCTGTGTGTATATTGCCGGTATACACAAGATATAGCTTATCATCCTTCTCAATGGCGCTGCCTGAAAAGCAACCATCTTTATCGTATTCTTCGTCCGGCGCCAAAGCTAATGGCGCATAGTGCCATTTGATCAGATCCTCGCTGATGGCATGTCCCCAATGCATGGGACCCCAAACCGCATCAAAGGGATAATGCTGATAAAATAAGTGATACTTACCTTTGTACTGAATAAATCCATTGGGATCATTGATCCATCCATATTCACCCATAAGATGATATTCTAATCTATACTGCTTATTTAATCTTTCCTTATTAGCCTTTATATACTTTTCGGCTTCATCCAATTTATTCATATAATCTCATCTCCAATGCTTTATTTTATTGAACCCTGTAAAACGCCTTTTATAATATGTTTCTGCATTATTATATATACAATTATAACCGGAATTATCGCCAGCACAAGCCCTGCCGTAGCAAGCCCGTACTCAATTGTATAGGTCCCATAGAAATAAAAAACGGATAACGGTAAAGTTCTCTGTTCTGGTACCATCAACACCAGGGATGGCAGCAGGAAGTCATTCCATATCCATAAAATATCCAGTATTGCTATTGTCATTGTCACTGGCTTTAAAAGAGGAAATACGATTTTAAAATAGGTTTGCAATTGATTGCATCCATCTATTATAGCTGCTTCTTCCAGCTCTAAAGGTATACTCTTAATAAATCCATGATACATAAATACCGCTAAAGACGCACCAAAGCCTACATACATATATATTAGCGCCCATTTACTGTTCAGCATGCCTATAGAACCATATATTTTAACAAGTGGTATCATTATACCCTGAAAAGGTATGATCATAGATGCTACCATAAGGAAGAACATAAATTGATTGAACTTCCACTTTTTCCTTGCAAATATATAAGCGGTCATTGATGATAAAATTGTAATAAGAAGGACACTAAAAACCGTAATAATTAAAGAATTTATAAAGCCGTGTATATAATTCATTTTACTAAAGGCCTCTGTATAATTGCTGAAGTTAAGCTTACTGGCCAATGCCAATGGGTTGGTAAGTATTTCCTTTCTATCTTTAAAGGAATTAATTAAAACTATGAAAAAAGGAAATACATACAATACCAGTAAGACGCCTAAAAACACGAATTTTATTATATTAACTATAAAATTGCTTCTTTTCATCAAGCCTCTACCTCCATCTTCTTGCTAAAGTACACCTGGGCCAGAGTGACAATTGCCACCATTAAAAATAAGAAGAAGGCCTCTGCCTGACCAACACCATATTGCTGACTTAAGAATGCAGTGTTATATACATACATTGATATCAATTCAGTGCTCTTAAAAGGTCCCCCATTTGTCAAGGACAGGTTGATATCGTAAACCATAAAACCTCTCTGTAAGGATAAGAATACGCAAACGGTAAACGATGGAATCATCAGTGGGAGCACTATGTGTCTCAATCTATGGTAAGCATTAGCGCCATCTATGCTTGCTGCTTCTAGCAAGTCCTTTGGAATATTCATAAAACCCGCTATATATATTATCATCATATACCCGGAATACTGCCAGACCGTTACAATCACCAATGTCCAAAAGGCCTTATTCGGATCTGACAGCCATGAAGAGGAAAATATCGGTATATTAAATTTTTTGCCTAAATACACCAAAATGTTTGAAAATATAAACTGCCATATGAACCCTAATAATATTCCTCCAATCAGGTTAGGAGTAAAAAACCCCGCTCTGAAAAAGTTCTGGCCTCTGATACCGCTTGTCAATATATACGCTAAAAAGAACGCTATGACGTTAATAAGTATCACAGTAAAAAATACATATTTTATCGTCAATAAAAATGAGGTCCAAAACACCTTATCCTTAAACACTTGCAGGTAATTTGAAAATCCTACATAAGAATGCGAGCCAGATATCCCATTCCAATCAGTAAAGGTCAAATATATACCAAACAGGAAGGGAAATATTATCACGGTAAAAAATGCAACAGTTGTTGGCCCAGCAAATATCAAATAAGTTTTAAATTTATCTAAAAAACTCTTCTCTTGATTCATTGTAACACCCTTTCTTAAAATTCTCATTTACATTGAATAACGGATAGGCACATATGGCTATCCGTTATTCAATATTCTGACCGTCCTATTTTACATTTTTCCAGTAATCGGTTATTTCGCCTATCAGGCCCTTGCGATCTATTTTGCCGGCCAAATATTTCTGCATAGAAGCACCCAGCTTTGACCAATGATCTGAAGGCAATATAGTATTAAATTCCAATTTTAGTGTATTACCTTCCTCCATATACTGTTTTATAGATTTGGCCAAGGGATCCTGTGGCTCTAATGTAATATTTTTAAAAGCAGGTATAACATTGGCTTTGTTCACAAGAGCATCCTGGCCTGCCTGGCTGTAAACTAACCAATTCAAGAATTTCTTAGCGGCATCCTGTTGAGCGGCATTGTTCTGTGTCTTATCTATTCCTATAAACTTCGATGGACCTACAGCTATCTGTGAATTACCATAGTCGCCAGGATTATTGCTTATGGGCACAGGTATAAATCCATATTGACCATTAGTATCAAAAGTCTTTATTTGAGGCCATGCCCAGTTTCCCATAAACCAGAAGCCGACTTCCCCTTTTCCTATAAGTTCAGGGCCTCTGTCATAGGTTGGAGATAGAGGATCATTTTTGTCTATGTTGTATTTTTTCATCATATCGAAAGTATCCATTAAACCGTTAAATACTTTATTGTTTGCTAAATCAACTTTTCCTGCTTTCATATCTGCCAAGAATTTATCTACTTGAGCAGGATCTTTCGACTGGTCGGCATACGCTATTGTCAAAAAGTGTGCGCCTAAAGACCAGTCCATCGGAGATATCTCAAGGGCTTTCACGCCCGATGCTTCTACCTTTTTAAAAGCATTCTCCAAATCATTTCTGGTTCTTATTGACTTTGGATCAAAGTTCCCACCGAAAGCCTTATCCAATACAGCCTTATTGTAAATAAAGCCATATCCCTCTACTGCTAATGGAAATGCAATAACCTTCCCATCTACTCTGGCTACACTTAAAGTCCAATCGATCGCATCCGCAACCCATTTCTCACCGCTTAGATCTAAAAATTTATCTTTGAATTTAGCTATATCACCCGGATCCAGCATCGCCAATGTGGGGGCATTGCCTGCAGAATACATCGCCATAACCTTTTCAAAAGGCGACTGACCGGCTGGTGCAGGAAGTACCTCAACTGTTATGTTGGGATTCTCTTTGGTAAAAGCTTTAGCTGCATCTTCTAACTGGGTTTGAATTTCTCCCTTGGAGTTTAGAAAAGTAATTTTAACGGTTTCTGAACCTTTGGCGGATGTTGTTGTATTGCTGTTCCCTGTGTTGCTACTTTTTGTACTGCAACCCGCCAGAAGTGAAACTAATAAAGCGGCTGACAATACGATTGATAAAATTTTTGACTTTTTCATAATACTCTCCTTTCACTTATTGGTACCAGATTGACGTCCACCTTTTTGTAAAAACCTTTTCGCCACTTCCTAATTATATTACACCATTTACTATATGTCAACCGTTTAATATATAGTTTTCAAATATAAAAAATGGTATATCAACCGTTTTATATATTATAAGTCAACCGTTTTATATAAATCTTTTCTTAATATTTAATATGTATTTATACTCTAATCATTTCGACAATGGCCTGGTATCTTTCGGCCTCCATTGACCACGACATAAAATACGCCTGAATTCCCATCTTGATTTTCAATGAGAACTCAGGCGTAAAAAAATCAACTTGTTTCTCCTATATCATCTATACTGGAAAAACTCCAATACCTCGCCATCAGGCCCTTTGCAGAAACCAACTCTTATGGGTAATGTCTCTGACCCCTTTATCTCCACATCTGTCGGTTCCATAGTTATCTCAGCACCGGCTTTTCTGGCCTGTTCTATGGCTTTATCGCAATTGTCTGTTCTAAACGCTATATGCAAAATCACACCTTCAGGCTTTGGCCCATCAGTCCCGCCTGCAAAAAGTTCAATGAAGTTGCCATCACCGGTATCCAGCATAGCCGCGCGGTTGTCACCCTCGCCCCACGTAATAGCCGGCTTAAATCCCAAGCCATCCACATAAAACTTCAAGCTTTCATCAAAATTTTTGACCCGTAGCGCCACGTGGTGGAAACCACCGCCACCGATTTTTTCATTATTGCCCACATTAAAACCTCCTTATATTTTAATATAACATATCTATTCTCCCAAATTCTCTATAAGTTTTTTTAATTTCTGATCAAATGTACAAACCTCATATTTCTTAAGTTTTTTATACGAGTATAATAACGTATCAACAAAATCAAGCGTTCGCACTTTATATAATTTAAGAGCTTCCAGCAATAAATTTATATCTGTAACATTTATATTGTCAATTTGTATAAAATCCCCTAATATCGAAGCGATTTCTTCTCTTTCTATTTTATATATCTTCTCCAACACATATATAATTTCAGCAAAAACTTCATTGGGTATATAAATCTCATTGTTTTCCAATACCTCTGCAGCTTTATTAGCTAATTCTGGAACATCGTCAAGCAAATACCTTAACGCTATATTAGCATCAATTATTACCATATTTTTCCTCCACTGCTTTTTGCCAAGCTTCATGTTCCATATTAATTAATTTTGTATTTTTATATTTTCGAAAAATACCTCTAAAGTTTTTTATATCATTATTGCTTTCTGCCGTTTCTAATGGAAGTATAAGAATTTCTACTTTTTTATGCTTTAAATTATCTGGAAGTCTAATTATATTTGATAAATCATCACTGTTAACTATAGCTCGTAAAAAATCCATATCATCATCTCCCTTGTCCTATCCTCCATTTTAGCATACATTTTATAAAATATAAAATAAAATAAATTTTATATTTTAATAATATCTATTTTTTAAGTAATAATCGTGTATCAGGAGATAACTTTCCAGGGGCATACCCTTAAATGCCACATTGGACGTGGAGAAAATATATCCTCCACCAGGCTTACCGTTTTCCATAGCATACCTGGCACTTTCTAAAATTTGCTCTTTTGTCCCTGTCTGCATGAGGGCACAGTTTACATTTCCTATCAAGCAAACCTTATCGCCATATTTTTTCTTTATCTCGGCTATATCTATGCCTCCTTGAGGATCCAGCGAATGCAGCGCATGGGGTTTGCAATCTATAATCTGGTCGATGATAGGCATGATATCTCCGTCGGTGTGCTTTATGACATAAGCACCCATCTGCCTCTGTCCTTCGATGAGTTTCGCCAGATATGGCGTTACAAACTCACTAAACATCGCCGGAGAGAGAAATGAACCACGATTAAAGGCATAATCAGAACAAAGGGCAAAACCATCAAATCCTCCGTCAATAAGGCGCTTATCTCTCTCTAGTTCCCTTTCTACCATCCTTCTGGCATTTTCTTTCATCTCATCAGGGCGATCCACCAGGCTGTAAACAAAGTCCAGCATGGTATTGCCATCGGGAATGGCATAGGTAGCATCACCATGGCATACAAAAAGTCTATCCTCGCTCAAATATTCCCTGGTTTTCTTTTGCATCTTTATAAGGGTATCCGTATAGTCTTCATCAGGGAAATGAGGTACGCCATAACATACCATGACTATTGCGTAATCAAAATACTCCACCACTTTAGCCAAAAGCCTGGCATTGTGGTCTATGATTTCCTCTTTAGATATCCCCCTGTTCAGGTCCTTTTCACTCATGTAGCTTTCCCCAAACATCTCCTCGGTAAGCTGAAACTCCAGCTCCATGGTCGGCACATAGTCGGGCTGCTGCAGTGTCAGAGCTTTTATTGCCCTTTCCCTGGGCGTCATTTTAGCCATACTATAATCCCCCTTAATTATCTACTACTTTATACTTCAGCTGCAAAAATGCAGCTGTAGCAGATATCAAACTTATAGTAAATATCGTCATAAAACCAAAGGCGTCTATCAGTTTACCGCTTATCATAAACATAAGGGTAGAAAAGAACATCGTTATGGTATTGTTTATAGCCACATATGTAGATATCTTGCTTTGCTCAGCGTACTTTGATATCAGTATACCGCTGGAGAGCATATATCCACTGTTGACCACCGTACTTAAAGAGAATGCCACAAATACGCCCAGCATATTCTTGACAAGCAGGACGCTTAAACCAGCAAATATGCCCAAAATTGTGGATATCATCAAAACTGTCCTTTGTCCAAATTTTGAAGAAATCTGGCCCAATATCACATTGCTCACCACATTAGTTGCTAATGAAATAGCAGTAAACGCAGCTATGTCTGAAGGCCTTGCGTGAAAAACCCTGGTGGCATACACGGCATAATACGAAAGCGATACATTTGCTATTACTATGAACACATAACTTATAACCGCATTTCTAAAGTTTTTATTGGTTTTAAATATCAAAGGTATCTCCTTAAAAAACTCTATTATACCATTATCATCTTCTATTGCTTCATCAGGTGGCTCCTTAATGATTGCAAACAACAATGCGTCAACAATAAGTATAAATATACCCACAAAAAATATCACGGTATAATTAAGCGGGAATTTAATATTATTTAAAAACAAATTTAATAAATATGACGATATAAGTCCTGTGATGCTTCCAAAAGCATATGAATTACCCAATAGACTACCTCTTTTATCGTAAGGGATAACCTTTGTCATTATGCTAAAATAAAAAGGCGAATATGTACCTACAAAAAAGCTAAATATACCCCAAAAAATTAAAAACATGATAACCGCTGCACGAGGATTGCTGACGGCAAAAAAAGGAATGGTAAAGACATACGCTGCAAATATAAGCCTCTGTACCAGCAGCACTTTGGTAAAATTTACGCCCTTATATCTCATACCCTGTACTACTCTGGCAATAAACAGCTGCGGTATGAGAGTCCCCAGGCTTACCAGCACATTGGCAAGGCTTATCTGCGTATTCGTTGCCCCCAGCTTTATCAAAAAATAAGGTATGACCGCTGTTATAGATAGAAACGTCATTCCGTTCATGAACAGTGCTGGATCGATAAATATCAAGAAAGCATTGCGCTTATAATACTTCTTTGCTATATCCATTATATCCCCCTTATCCCGCAAAAATTCACACTTTTCTCGCACCTTGGTTATAACATTTTTGTGCACAAGAATATTATAAAGGAGGCAAAGAAAAATTGCAATGAAAATAATTTAATTGCACGCAGGGTAGAGACTCTTATCCCAATCATGATCCTTAGACATCTCAGTATCGCTTAGATTAAAGTATTTATGACTTAGTAATTCACTACCTCCGATAACAACAGGATCATCCCATGTGGCGTCAACGTGATAATATTTTCCTCCAATCTTTACGATATTCCAGGCATGGCCTCCTGAAAAAGAATCATTTTTAGCTGTACCTGTGACAATCACATTGTCAATACCCGCCAGCATAAGAAGCATATGCATAGCGCTGGCATACCCCTGACATACACCCACACCGTTTATTAAAACACCGTACGCTGTATAGGATTCTTCTGGAATGGTATCTTTCAAGAAATTATCATAATCATACTTGGTATGTGTCACTATATAATCGTGTATAGCCAATTCTTTTTCATAATCTGTCATACCAGGTTTTATTATCTGGCTTATTATTTCTTTGGCCTTGCTGATGGTTTTTTTTACCTGTTCTTCTCCAATGCCATAATTAAATTTTATATAATACACCCTATCCACAGGGCCGTACTCAATACTCGAAGCATACATATCATGCTGAAGGAACAGATTTAGTACATCCTCATCTTTTATCACATATCCACCTTCGCTTTTTAAATAAATTCTTTCATCGCCATTCATAAGAGCTGATACTATTGCTTTTTTAACGTCATCATATGATTTAACAGTATATAGATTTTTTGAATTATACAGGTTTGATTGGATATTTGATATAATAGAATCGTTGGTCAGCAGCCTATATACTATAACCATTGCCTGTTCTCTTGTCACATAGCCTTTAGGGTCAATTCTATCGCCAGAAACCCCTTTAATTATTCCCAAATGATATAAATACAGCATAGAATCTCTGGCCCAAGGGGATATTTTCTGGCTGTCGCTAAACCCATCGCCATAGAATAAATACCCACTGTAATCAATTCCACCAAGTATAACCATGTTTAAAAACCTGACGAGCATCACCGACATCTGTTCTCTTGTAACATTGTCCAAAGCGCCGAATGTATTATTGCCATAACCACTTACTATCCCCAGCTGATATGCTTTTTGTATATATTCTTTATACATCGGCGTATATTTGTCTACAAACGGATAATCACTGTCAACAACTTCGTCTGAAGGCTCAAGGAAATCATACGCCTTTACAAAAAGCATGGCTATTTCTTCTCTTGTTATATACTTTTGATAATCGCTGTAAAAAATGCCTTCAGCGAGATTGTTAAGCTTACACCATTCAACAGCAGGTGCTGCCCAAGAGCTGGGCTCAGAAGCAGCTGCATATATTGGCAATGGAAGCAGTGTGGCAATCAAAAGCAATATGCAAAAAATGATAATTAATACCCTGGATGTTTTCACGCCTTACTTTCTCCTCTCCCATTACTTTTTACGCAAAGTTAAGGTAAAAAATCTGTTCTGAAAGTGAGAGTTTTTTAATATCCCAGTTCCTCTTATAAAGGCTTATCACCTCAAAAGGCAGATGGAGCTCCTTTATAAACTCATCAAACTTACAGTCAAGCCACGGCGGTGTCCATGCTCCGGATCTGCAGATGTGTATAACCGCCGTATATATGCCTTTAGGCAGGCAGTCTATATCTCTATAGTATAGGATTTCAAATGCCCTATTAAAATGACTGAAATCCTCTGGCTTTTCAAGGGTATAGGGACTGTATATTATGTGAGCCCTTTTTATCTTACCTTCACTTAGCAGCTTTCCCAGCCAGTTGGCGCAGTTTGGCTCAAACCCCGCCGAATCTATTCCTGTATAGCCCAGATCTGAATGTGCATCAAAAGAGTAGACCTCCTGGCACTCATTGTTTTTGGCGATGTAATAGGACAATCTGTGAGACTCGGATACAAACACCTTGATACGCTTCGCAAAATTGAAGTGTTTTTTTATTTTGGACCAAAAGTCTTTTAATATAAGCCCTGTGTCTACCGACTTTTCCAGATCTTCCCCCTTTAAAGCACTCTCTATATACCTCTTATACCACATCGATACTATGTTCTTCTCATTTTCTATATAAGAGGCCAACCACTCTCTCTTTACAGGGATGAAATAGTCCCAATCTATGCTCAAAAGACTGCGGACCATATTCACCACCTATAAATCTATTCTACAAAATGTCTTATTTTCCTTCTGCAATTATGGATAATGAAATGGTCCCATCCACAAACAAAGTAAAGAAACATCTTCTATTCATTGCGTTAATAAATACAAAATGACCCTCCACATGGAGGGTCATTTTGCGCTATATCAGTTTTAATTAAGGAATTACAATTATAGCAACTTTTCCGACACTGTTGAAGTACAGATCAATTGATGAACTACTATCTATATTGCCCAACGCACTTACTGCAGTATCTGACTTATCTACAACAAATACACTTGGATCAAGCAACGCAGACTTCGGCGTATTATTCTCCGTATACTTAATTCCATTATTAGTATAATCAACTGTTACATTGGTTACTCCTGTTTTTACAGTATAGCCAGAAGCAGAAGCCGCTGGTGTGGCATTTGTTACATTGCCTTTTACATCCAATGTTAAGACGTAAACATTGCCTGCTGATACGTTGATACTAGTATTACCTACAGCAGTATTGTATGTCTTAGATACGCCATTCTTATCAAATACACTTATTGATTTATACTGACCTGCCGATGTATAAACTGTATTGACACCTGTTACATATACAAGAGGTTGATTGCTTGTAGTAATCTGAGAACTATTAAGTATCAAGTAAGACAATATATTGTAATTTGGCGCATCCATTGCATAAACTGTAGCTCCGCTTAAATTAGCTAAGTCTGTAAATTTAACAGGTGTTATTGTCTTATTAACACTATCATAAGTAAATATCTGCGTGCTGCTATTTACATAATAAGGTGTATTATTTATAGTTACCACATTATTCGATGTATCCACTGAATTTACTGTATAGTTTTGTACAACATTTACCATATTCATTGAATCAATCTTGCCAGTTGAATCAAGTGTATAATATACTACGCTGGGCACAGTAACGGGCTTTACAACCGCGCCTGACGTAATATCGTCATATACAGCATCATATACAGCAGTCGTTCCATCCGGTTTATTTAATTGTACTTTTGTATTCCATTGATCGCTGAAACTCTGAACTGCTGTAACAATACCATAATTTGTCGTTGTTGTTGACGAAGTACCACTCCAAGAAATTATCTCACCATTTTTGTTAAGTGTTGCAGTACCTTGTGCTCCCACAGAAGAAGTTGTTATTTCAGACGTCTTCACTGTATAAGAAGTACCATTAATAGTTGCAGTTAACGTGCTCCCATCAAACGAAACCTGCGATATAGTACCTGACACTTTATTTCTCACGACATAATATACATATGTTGACGGTGAAGCAGATGGTCCTACAGGTACCTTATATACAACATCTCCCGCTTTTATGTCGTAAGCAGATGTCACAGCACCCTGTACTTTATATGCATTCCCATTAGAGTCGTTTATAGAATAAATGTTATCTATATAACTTGCTCCAGAAGGCACATTATTTTGTACAACAATTGGAGTTACGCCTGCTGTTGCATCTTTTACTATTGCATATTCATATGTGCCATCATTGTTATAATCTATTAATGTGACATTTGAATTCTTGTCAATATTATTATATACCTTGCTTAATGTCGTCTTTACGCCATCAAATACGGTAGGTATATCCGAAACGGTTATACCAGGATCCTCAAACTTGTAGCTGTAAACATTACCATTTACAGACTGTGTAACTTTTCCATTATCAGATGTTGTAAATGTCTTAACGCTGGTATCATAGGTATCAATACTCTTTAAAGCAATTATTTTGCTCGGAGTTCCTGTGGTATAAACCTCTATTGTCTTACCCAAGTACGCATCTAAATTAATATCTGTCAGAATGCTTCCCTTATCTGTTACTACATACCCAGCTGAAACTGATGAATCAACGCTTGGAGTTGACAAAACTGTATACGTAGCAACTGATGCTAACTTAGTAAGTAATGTCTTGGTTTCACTTACGATCGGAGAACCATCGGTGTTTCGACCTGTTACTATGTTAGCGCTCAGAGCATTGTAGAACAACTTAGCTGTATCACCACGTGTAGCAACTCCTGTATTAACTGTTACACCATCAGTGATCCCCAATTGTCCAGCTTTTACTATATAGTCCAGTATATAATTGTCTGGCGATGTGATCACATCACTGTCCTTATACCCAAGAGCTCTGATGAGCATGATCAGAACCTGTGGATAAGTAACATTGTCGTTGGGTCCAAACTTACCATTGCCATAACCCTTGACAATACCCAATGATGCAGCCACATTCACATAGCCAGCAAACCAGTCACCTGGTTTAACATCGCTGAACTTGCTGATTGATTTAGCATTGTCAGCTGCATTCCCCAGGCCTAAAGTCAAAACGATCATCTTGGCAACCTGTGCTCTATTTAAATTGTCATTTACACCAAAGGTGCCATCAGGATAACCGCTGACCACGCCCAGAGATGTCAATGCGTTGACTGCTGTGGCATAATCTGTGCCATTTACGTCCGGATATGTTGACGTATTGGTGTCAGCAAAGGCAAATACCATCATTGAGCTTAACACCAAGGCTACAGTCAACACGAAAGCCAAAGCTTTCTTAAAACTCCTCATGCCAAAATTCCTCCTTTTTATATAGTTTTATTATTTTATGTACCGAAGAGGGAATAATCCCTCATACGCTTATGATTATATCACCCACTTTTTCCATAGTCAATAATTGTTACATATCTGTAATATTATTGTAAACTCTGTTACCTATTTAGCGCTGCAGCTATAAATTCCCTGAACAGGGGATGAGGCCTGTTGGGCCGCGACTTAAATTCCGGATGGAATTGAACCGCTACAAACCACGGATGGTTTTCCAGCTCTATCATCTCCACCAGCCTTTCGTCAGGTGAAAGGCCTGATATAACCAATCCTGCCCTTGCCAGCTTCTCTCTGAACTGGTTATTGAATTCATACCTGTGCCTGTGTCTCTCGTATATGATCTCATCCTGATAAGCCTGGTAGGCTTTTGTGCCTTCTTTTACTTTGCACGGATACAGACCCAATCTCATAGTGCCTCCCAGCTCATCTATATCCTTTTGTTCAGGCATGATATCTATGACAGGATAGGGCGTATGTGGATCAAACTCGGTGCTGTTAGCACCTTTTAGCCCTGCCACATTTCTGGCGATTTCTATGACAGCGCACTGCATACCCAGGCAGAGGCCCAAATAAGGTATATTATTCTCGCGGGCATATCTTATGGCCGCGATCTTGCCTTCAACGCCCCTATCTCCAAAACCACCTGGCACAAGTATGCCTGATACATCACTTAAAAGCTGCGATGCATTCTGGTCGTTTACTTCTTCTGAATTGATCCACTTGATATCTACATAAGTGTCGTTGGCATAGCCGCCGTGATTTAAGGCTTCTACCACTGATATATAGGCATCGTGAAGGCCTACGTATTTACCTACCAGGGCGATCTTCACCCTTTTTTTAAGGTTTTTTATTTTTTCCACCATCTGTCGCCATTCGGTCATATCAGCCTCTCCGCACTGCAGGTTAAGCTTACTGCAGACAATGTCATCGAGGCCTTCTTTCTCCAGCATAAGCGGTATCTCGTAGAGGTTATCGGCATCCAGGTTTTGAATGACAGCCTTTGGTGATACGTTGCAGAACAATGCTATCTTGCGCTTTATGTCTTCAGAAAGCGGATATTCGGTCCTGCACACGATTATATCGGGTTGTATGCCTATCCCCCTTAATTCCTTTACGCTGTGCTGCGTGGGCTTTGTCTTGAGTTCTCCCACCTTGCCCAGATTAGGCACCAGGGTGACGTGGATATAGAGCACATTCCCTTCGCCCTCTTCAAGCCCCACCTGCCTTATGGCTTCAAGAAATGGTTGGCTTTCTATATCTCCCACTGTACCTCCTATTTCAGTAATCACCACATCCACCTGGCGTTCTTTAGCCACCCTGTGAACCCTCTCTATAATCTCATTGGTTATATGAGGTATCACCTGAACAGTAGCGCCCAGATATTCTCCCTTTCGCTCCTTTGTGATTACAGACCAGTAAACCTTACCTGTGGTCACATTGCTGTTTTTGGTGAGGTTGACATCTATAAACCTCTCGTAATGGCCAAGATCCAGGTCGGTCTCAGCACCGTCATCGGTCACAAAAACCTCGCCGTGCTGGTATGGACTCATAGTACCGGGATCTATGTTTATGTATGGGTCAAATTTCTGTATAGCTACACTTAGTCCCCTGTTCTTTAAAAGCCTTCCCAGCGATGCCGCCGTTATTCCTTTACCTAATGATGAAACGACGCCTCCAGTTACAAATATATATTTTGTACGATTCATTTGATTCCTCCCTGCCCCAGTATAATTTTCTATCATTATTTATGCCTGCTTAACGCATTTAAATATTTTATAGCAAATTCCAGCTGACTATCTACAAAAGTCGGATTCTTTAATTTATCGATGTCCTTGTTTATTGCATCATATGTCGCTTTATCTAATGTATTGGTCATCTTAAGGCCTTTGCTCTTTTGATACTTATTCAAGGCCTTCAATGTATTCAAGGTAAAGCTATCGCTCAAAGAGCCATCGTAAAAGCCCAGCACCTTAAGCCTTTGCTCTAATGCGTACACAGCCAGTTTCTTGTCGCCTACTTTTAATGCCGAATACTCAAAAGGTGCAAGATTTGATGTATCAAGGGGTGCTTTTACCACAGGATCGGGTACTTCTATATCCGGACTAATTCCCCTGTCGTTTATATCCCTATCCGCCGGTGTAAGATATCTGGCTATGGTCATCTTTATAGCGCTGCCGTCATCTAAAGGTACTACAGACTGAACGATACCCTTGCCAAAGGTCCGTGTGCCGATCAGCACACCTGCTTTTCTGTCCTGTATGGCTCCCGCCAGGATTTCCGCAGCGCTGGCGGTATTGCCGTTTACCAAAACTGCCAGTTTAAATGGGACATTGTCCAGATATGAATAGTACACGTCAGGCGCCTCAGATTTATAAGCTATGGTCACGATCTTTCCCCTGGGCACAAAGTACCTGGCCACATCCACAGCCGATGTGAGCAAGCCACCGGGGTTGTCTCTGAGATCCAGTACCACTGATTTTATGCCCTGAGATTTAAGGTCCCCTATAGCCTTACCCATAAACTCCCCGGCATTTTCATTGAATTCGTCAAGCCTTATATACCCTATGCCATCAATGACCTTGTAGGTCACAGGATTTATCTTTATTTTACTTCTTATAAGCTCAAAGGTCAAAAGACTATTACTGCCAGCTCGCTGTATTGCAAGCTTTACCTTCGTGCCTTCATTGCCCCTTAAAAGCCCTGCGACTTGATCCAGCGTCATACCCGATACGCCTTTGCCGTCAATCCCGACAATTTTATCTCCAACCTTTATACCGGCTTTGTCCGCTGGCGAATCCTTAAAAACCGATACCACCGAAATATAATTATCTTTTTGCTCTATCTGTATGCCTATCCCTGTATAAGTCCCTGATGTCTGCTGTTCAAACTGAGCCATCTCCTCCGGAGTAAAATAATCGCTGTAGGGATCCAAACTCCTCAGCATCCCTTTTACAGCCGCTACGGTAAGCTCATCTTTTGTTACATCATAGGGGTAATAATCTTCTATGAACTTCATGATATCGCTTATAAATACAAGGTTATCATCAGTATTTGATGCGCTTTCCGCAGGTATCACTGATGAACTGTTGTCAGCAATTAAAGTCTGCCCGTAGCCAATAGCTGTAGATGATATTAATATCAAGATTATCAAAATTGGAAGCACATATTTTTTATACTTTTTCATAAAACGCACCCCTTTACATGCAAAAAGCGGCTATATTGCCGCTATATCTGCTCTTTTAATACAACCACCTGCATTTTTTCTGGCAATGTATCTTTGGAGATTATTAATTCATCCATAAACTGAGCGTCGCCGATAAGGTCCAAAAATGCCTCCACAGGCTTTATTGGCAAATTATAGCCCTCATACTTGCTGGCATTCTCAGACATATAGTGCATAGGTATAACTATCTTGGGGTTTATCTGTTTAGCCACATATACTGCTTCATCGGGTTCTATAGTAAAGTAACCGCCCACAGGAAGCATAAGCACGTCTACAGGGCCAATGGCCTGAAGATCATCAAAGGAAAGGATATGACCCAAATCGCCCATGTGGCAGAGGTTAATCCCCTCCAGGCCTTTAAATACGTATACATTGTTTATGCCCCTTTTAGCGCCCTTTTCCTTGTCATGAAACACCTGCACGCCTGTAATATCTACGCCTTTTACATTGTGCTCCCCAGAAGTCGTCACCGCTTCTGGATCTCCTTTAACACCCTCAATATAATTGTGATCAAAGTGTCCGTGGCTTGACGTCACAATATCAGCGTAAAGCTCTGGCATCGAAAAGCCCATAGAACTATCAAAGG
The DNA here is from genome assembly GCF_900129075.1 of Caldanaerobius fijiensis DSM 17918. Taxonomy (NCBI): domain Bacteria; kingdom Bacillati; phylum Bacillota; class Clostridia; order Thermoanaerobacterales; family Thermoanaerobacteraceae; genus Caldanaerobius; species Caldanaerobius fijiensis. Next base: position 11,112 of record NZ_FQVH01000017.1, on the reverse strand, counting down.
GATCCATTACAATTCTTTTGCCATCTGCCTCTACGTAAAAACACGCATGAGCAATATGCTTAATCTTCATATATATCCTCCTCACATTCTCTCAGGCGCTGTAATCTTCAAAAGATCCAGCCCATTTTTAATGACCACTTTGACGGCAAGGGCAAGTGCAAATCTGGCTTGCAACAGTTCCTCCTCTTCTCCTTTGACCCTGCAGGTATTATAAAAGTTGTGGAACAAACCTGCCAAATCCAGCAGATATCTGGTTATTCTGTGAGGCTCCAGGTTTTGAGCTGCCAGTGCTACCTCTTCAGGGTAATCTGCCAGCTTCCTCATGAGCTCCCACTCTACTTCCTGCTTCAATGCGCTGTAGTCGATTTTGTCAGGATCTCTTAAGGCTATGCCTTCCTGTTTTAAAATACTCTCCATACTGCATATCCTGGCATGGGCATACTGGACATAGTAAACAGGATTTTCATTGGATTTTTGTACAGCCAGATCCAGATCAAAGTCCATCTGGCTATCAGCTGATCGCATGGTGAAGAAAAACCTGGCTGCATCTTTACCCACTTCTTCGATGAGGTCTATAAGGGATATGGCCTTACCTGTCCTTTTTGACATCCTGACAACTTCTTTCCCCCTTACAAGCCTCACCAGCTGCAATATAATAAACTGAAGCCTTTCGGGGTCTATGCCCAATGCCTTCATAGCTGCATGCATCCTGGCCATATGGCCGTGATGATCTGCTCCTAATACGGTTATGACCCGTTCAAATCCTCTATCTATAAACTTATCCCTGTGGTATGCGATATCTGATGCAAGATACGTAGGTATACCATTGGACCTTACCAGGACTTCATCCTTGGGAGCCCCATAATCCGACGCTTTAAACCATATAGCTCCGTCTTTTTCATATGTGCTTCCATTGGCCTTCAGGGTCTTTATAACGTCATCCACCTTGCCGCTATCATAGAGGGATTGCTCTGAAAACCAAACATCATACTTTATGCCATAAGCCTCCAGATCAGCTTTTAGCTTCTCCACGTTTTTCTTAAGAGCGTAATCGCACAATGCTTTTCTGCGTTCTTCAGGTGATGTGTTAAGGTACCTATCTCCATATATATCTTTAAACTCTTTTGCCCTCTCCACAATGTCTTCGCCGTGGTAACCGTTCTCAGGTATCTCTGCCGGTTGTCCAAAGAGCTGGAGATATCGAGCCTCCAATGACAGGGCAAATTTTTCGATCTGATTGCCTGCATCATTTATGTAAAACTCCCTGGTCACATTATAGCCTGATGCCTCCAGTATGCTGGCAATAGAATCGCCTATAGCACCACCCCTGGCGTTGCCCATATGCATAGGGCCTGTAGGATTGGCGCTTACGTATTCCACCTGTACCTTTTCGCCTTTTCCTATATTGGATCTGCCGTAATCCTCTCCTTCTCTCAGGATGGCAGGTATGACGTCATATACCCAATCCTTCTTTAAATAGAAATTGATAAACCCCGGACCCGCCACATCTACTTTTTCGGTTCTTTCGTCATCAATATATTTTGCAATAGCCTGCGCTATTTGCCGAGGATTTTTCTTCAATATGCTGGCCATGCGCATGGCCACATTGGTGGAAAAATCGCCGAAATTTTTCTCTTTTGGAACCTCTATCTCTATCTCGGGGACCTCGTCAAACGAAATAACTCCGTCAAATGCAGCCTTATTTATTGCTCTTTTTATAGAATTTATCAGGTTGTTCTTTATGTCCATTACGATGTTTATCATTAATTTACCCCCCTGACCGTTACATGTATCTCATTGGTAGACAATATCCTGTCATCTATGTCCAGAACATACTTTATATACAATTCGCCGCTGGATTCATTAAAATCCGCCTTCAATTTCTTTGAAGTCACATTCACGCCCATCTCGCCAAAGGGTGTATAATACTCAGCCGCGTGCTTCCTGCCTTTTTCAAATACCATTCTGGCCGTATTTTCACCGCGCCGCAGCATTACAACCCTTTCTGGTTCAATCTTTATAGTAGTGCTTGTTCCTTCCATACCCGAAATTTCAGATTCGTCGTAGTGGATATAGTAATTATTTCCTTTTTTATAATAGTTCCCCTCTGTGACAAGCTCTATAGTATCCCTATTATCCTCTACCTGATGGATTCCTCTTATGGTTATTATAGCTTTTTTATTCATAGAACTCCCTTTCCACTATTTTCTCATTAATATCGCTCTATGTCAATAAGTTCAATTCCATAAATAGGTTTTTTTAAAAATTTTTCACCTATCTCCTGAAATTTTTCAGGATTATCGCTGACAAAAAATTTATAATAAGGCTTTTCATCATTTGCAGAAAACAGACCTAATTCTTCCAACTTCTCTCTCACCATCAAGGCTGTTTCTCGTGCCGGGTTTACAAGGACCACATCTTGTCCCATCACCTTTGATATAGTACTCATGAGCAAAGGATAATGGGTACAGCCCAACACCAGTGTGTCAACACCGCTGTCCTTTAACGGCTTTAGATATTCCTTTGCCACCATATAGGCCACTTCGGTGTCAGCCCATCCTTCTTCCACCAGTGGCACAAAAAGCGGACAGGGTGTACTCTTTATCTCAATAAATGGGTCCAGTGCTTTTATGGCCTTCTCGTAAGCTCCAGACAATATTGTCCTTTCAGTTCCTATTATACCCACTTTTTTATTCTTACTAGCACTTACTGCCGCTAAAGCTCCCGGCTCTATTACGCCAAATACAGGTACATCAAAATGGGCCTTTACATCCTCAAGGCTGGTTGCACTGGCGGTATTGCACGCGATAACCACTGCTTTTACACCCTGGCTTAATAAAAACCTGGTATTTTGGAACGCATATTTGGTTACCGTCTGCTTTGATTTAGTACCATAGGGAACCCTCGCCGTATCGCCAAAATAGACAAGGCTCTCGTTTTTAAGAACATCCATGAGCTCTTTTACCACCGTCATGCCCCCAACCCCTGAATCAAACACTCCTATCGGCCTTGAATCCATTATTCATCCTTCTTCCGTCTCTTAATCGCTATGTCTATCAATCTATCCAGCAGTTGCCCATATGGTATCCCCGAATATTCCATCAATTTGGGGTACATGCTGATTCTGGTAAATCCCGGGATAGTATTGACTTCATTTATATAAACCTTTAATGTATCTCTGTCAACCAAAAAATCTACTCTTGCCATACCCTCGGCATTTACAGCTTTATAGGCTCTGGCAGCCAGTTCTCTTATCTCTCTGGTTTTCTCTTCCGGCAAGTCGGCAGGTATCAACAGTTTGGAGTTATCTCCGTCCAGATATTTGGCCTCGTAATCATAAAACTCTTTAGACGGGATAATTTCTCCCGGATACGAGACCACAACGTCATCATCACCTAACACAGCACATTCTATTTCCCTGGCGTTTATAAACTTTTCGACCACTATTTTTTTATCATATTTTCCCGCTTCTTTCAAGCCAAAGACGAGCTCTTCTCTATTATGGGCCTTGGTAATACCTACACTGGAACCCATATTAGCAGGCTTTACAAAACATGGATAGCCGAATCTTTTCTCTATTTCATCGATAAATTTAGCCGCTTCGCTGCTCCTCAATGCAACAAAGTCAGCATGGGGCAAACCTGCCTGCAAAAACAGCGAATTGGCTACAGCCTTATCCATAGCACAGGCTGACCCCACAACTCCTGATCCTACATAAGGCAACTCGGCCAGCTCAAGAAGGCCCTGTACTGTTCCATCTTCTCCGTTAGGGCCATGTAAAACCGGGAAAACCACATCTATATTTAAAGTAATATAGCTATCATCTTCTAATACCATCACACCCTTTATAAACGGGTCAGGCGGTATAAATGCCTTCTTAGAATTCTTTATCCACTCTCCTGGCCTTATATTCTCCGTATCGCCTTTGTAGAGATACCATTGCCCATCCTTATCAATACCTACAGGAATGATGTTATACTTTTCCTTTGATAGGTTTTTCATCACAGACATAGCGGACATGATTGAAACCTCATGTTCACCTGATTTTCCGCCAAACAAAACTGCGACATTTAATTTCTCCATTTAGAACCCTCCCAATCTATATAGATTTTAAGCCCATATAAAAATTTATTCAATAGGATTTTTTTCGAGAACAAACAAAAATAGCGGAATAAATCCGCTACCTTTGTGGGCACGGTGGTTCTAATATCTATCGTCTCTACCCTGTTGCTGTTGTGCAAGAGCTCTTTCTGCTCTCTCTATGGCCAGCCTTACAAGGTTACCGCAGTTTCGCGATGACACTGACCCCCAGCCTTCAGTTCGAACGATATCCTCAACGCCAAGCTCCTTTGCCAGTTCGTATTTCAACGCATCTGACATGATACTTCGGCGTCTCGACACATTAAAACCTCCCCACCTTAAATTGGGCCCATACTTATTATCACATGGTAAGATCGCCTTTATACGTCCTTACCTGCTGTAAAACCTTGACTTCTTTTCCCGTATTGGCGTCAATGTACACGTAGAATGTATCTCCGTTGTAAGTCCCTTTAAATTCATACGTTAACACTTCAACGCGATTCTCCAGTGGTATAACAGCAAGTCTGGAGAATTCCACCTTCAAATTTCTGCTCAATTTTTTCATCGCTTCCTCTTTGGTCAGTTTGGGCGCTTTAAGCGTCCTGGCCCTGTGGTTCATATAGTACCCTCTGGCATCAAAGCCCACCACTTCGCCGTTATCAAGAGCCACCTTGACTTTCACCATGTCGGGATAGATTATAACACCGTTTTGCGATGGTACAAAATTGAATATAGCTGTATTCTCATACTTTTCAGAATAAGCCACCACCATATTTTTAAAACCTTTTTTAGATACAAAGTCGGCCGCGCGTCCTTCCGCCTGTGATAGCGTTAAACTAGTCTTCCCTATGGGCCTCTGGCTTAACATCCATACCACATGCCCGCCTTTTTTGCTCACATTTATCGCTATACTATCCCCCGCACCTCCTGTAGTATTTACAACAAAACCATAAGAGGGAAATGTGGCGTTGTTAGCCTTATATGCTGCAACAGACTTTACTCTATCGCGGCCAATGAAGTCTATTGCACTGGTACGGGCTTGAGCCTGTGTAACGTCAGGACCTGTAAGACCTTTGGGCGGTACATTTTCAAGATGAGATGAAAACGGCCCATCGTATATCAACTTTGGATAATTGGCCATTTGTTTTTCCACATTAGCCATGCTGGCATTCAATACATCCTTCTTCCCAGCTGGAGAAGTCATGGTTCGCTTTATACTGCTGGGTGAAAAAGCCATTCCCCTTGCTGCCGAGTCAGTTTTAAGCCTCTGAAGCTCTACGGTTATAGCCGCTGCCCTTGAATGAAGGTCTTTTATGTTTTTTATATCCCTGGCATCCAATTTTTGCCCTGAGGCCTGTTTTCTCACAAGGCTATTGGCATAGTCCCCTACCTGCGACAAGAATTTAGATGTCTTTATAATCGATATAGCGTTTACAGGTAATTGACTTAAATCGGTCTGGGCCGCATAAGCCTGCCTCCAGGTATCAGAAAGGAGATTGATATTTTGCGTGGTGGAGTCTGCTACCATAAGCTTTGCTAAATTCGATTGTACGCTCTGTACATGATCCACTAGTTCATAAAAGGATCTCTGGTACTGCCCTTCTAGATACCTGTAGTAAAACATCTTATCCCAGTACTGATATATGGCTACAGCGATTAGAACCAGCATAACCGCCAGAGCTGCAATTCTCCTGATCCATCTATCCATTATAATCACTCCTCATCTCGCAAATACGTGATTGCCGATTTGCGTCGTTATAATTCTGGTCCACATCCACGGATTGACCGGTTTACTGGGATTCCAGAAAAAAAGAGCTCCTCCTGTAGGGTCCCAGCCTGCCATGGCATCCTGGGCCGCCATAAGGCTTTCTGTAGACAGGTTTGTCCAAATCTGGCCGTTAGAAACCGACTCAAAAGCTCCCGGCTGATATATGACACCAGGTATCGATTTAGGAAATGAAGGATTCATAACCCTGTTTAAAACTACTGCTGCTACAGCCACTTTCCCTACATAAGGCTCTCCTCTGGCTTCACCGTTGACTAGCCTTGCCAGCAACCATACATCTCCCATATCCGAATAACCGCGGGATTGAGCATACCCTATGGTATCCGGTATATCTTTTATTTGTGAAACTCTGTTGTTTATGTATAACATATATCCTGCCGCGAGCATTATTAAAACCAATGCGAACACCAGTATTCGCTTTTTACCAATGAGCATACTTCCTACCTCCTCGTAAATTTCTTTATAGTTTATTTTTTTCGATAATAAAATTTTTATACAGCTCACCATACTATATCTTTTGAATATATTATTATTGAAATACCTTTGCACAGGAGGTTTTGATATGGATAGAGATATGCCTTATGGCTGGAAATTGGCCCATGCCTACGTACCATTTCAGATATATACAAGGAGCTATAGCCCTGAAGAGGCCCTTAAAAAAGGCACGATGTTTCCTGAACTATACATGCCTTATATGGAAAAAAAGAAGAGGAGTGAAGATAAATGGACTTGTTGAGAAAAATTCAGGAGCTAAGCTTTATCGCTATAGAGTTAACTCTTTACCTGGATACCCATCCAGAAGATCAAAATGCACTGGTTCAATACAACACAGTATCGCAGCAGCTCAACGCATTAAAACAGGCCTACGAGCAGCAGTACGGCCCGCTCATAGCCTATGGCTTCACGCCCAGCGCATACCCATGGCAATATATAAATGAGCCGTGGCCATGGCAAATAGAGTATTAAGGAGGCACGCTTATGTGGGTATATGAGAAAAAGCTGGAATATCCAGCCAATGTGTGCAAGCCCGATGTACAGATGGCTAAGTTTTTAATCGCGCAATATGGCGGACCCGATGGTGAACTGGCAGCAGCCCTGAGGTATTTAAATCAAAGGTATACCATGCCTACCGGTCAATCTATAGCTACTCTTACGGATATAGGGACAGAAGAACTGGCACATCTGGAAATAATCGCAACCCTCGTCTACAAGCTTCTAAAAGGAGTTCCGGTAGAAGAACTCAGAAGGCATGGACTTGGTGAACATTATACCGAACACGACAGGGCTTTATTCTACTCCGATACCACCGGAATGCCGTGGACAGCGACATATATACAGGCAAAGGGCGACCCTATAGCAGATCTCCATGAGGACATGGCAGCGGAGGAAAAAGCCCGCTCTACCTATGAGCACCTTATAAATTTAACCGATGACCCTTGTGTCAAAGATACATTGAGATTTTTACGGGAAAGAGAGATAGTGCATTTCCAGCGCTTTGGAGAGACACTGGACCTGGTTCAAGAAGAATTAACAAAAAAGAAATTTTACTAAAAGCAAAAAGCCTTATATCCGAAAAAGATATAAGGCTTTTTCACATCGGCTTGATTTGTAGCAATTTCGATATGTCTACTGACTTATATGGCGGTATCGCCCTTCTCGCCCGTCCTTATCCTTATAGCCTCAGCAATTTCATATACGAATATCTTACCATCGCCGATTTTACCTGACCTGGCGGTATTTGCTACCGCCTCCACGATTTTATCTACATCACTATCTTTTGCCACTATCTCAATCTTTATCTTGGGCAATAAATTTATGTTAAGCTCAATGCCCCTATAAACTTCTGTACGGCCCTTTTGCTGGCCACAACCCATAACATGTGTCACCGTCAAGCCATGAACACCGCACTTATCAAGGGCAGCTTTTACCTCTTCCAGTTTTTCCGGTCTTATAATGCATTCGATTTTCTTCATTGAACAAGTCCCCTTCCATTCAGTGTATCTTTATATATCCCGTCTACTTTTAGCTCAGGAGCCGCAAGGTTCTTCTTAAGCCCTCCGCTGTCATATAAACTGGGTGCCAGCTGAAAATCGGGATATGCCATAGCGCCCATCTCAGGCAGGTCCAGCCCGGCCATCTCGTCTTCAGCTTTTACCCTTATACCCATTATAGCATCAAGGGTTCTAAAGAATAGATAGCTGAGGCCAAAGCCGTATACGATTACCACCGCCGCATCGATGAGCTGGGCTCCTAGCTGGCCAAATCCGCCGCCGAAGAAAAGGCCAGTAACAGGGGTGGACACACCATTAAGTCCTGCTCCATAAGTGCCATCTGCAAAAAGCCCCAGACTTATTAAACCCCATAATCCGTTTACACCATGTACCGAAAAAGCACCCACAGGATCATCGATTTTAAACTTCTTTTCCACCACTTCTACCGATACGCACACCAGTATACCAGCTACCAACCCTATGATAAAAGCCGATACGCCGCTCACAAAGGCGCAAGGAGCTGTTATAGCTACAAGCCCCGCCAGTGCACCGTTACACGTCATGGAAATATCGGGCTTGCCATACTTTATCCACATATAAGTCATAGCCGCCATGCCGCCTACAGCACCGGCTATCATGGTATTGGTGGCGACCACAGCTAACCTGAAATCAGTAGCGCTTAACGTACTGCCTGCGTTAAAAGCAAACCAACCAAAGAAGAGTATGATGGTACCCAGAACTGCCATAGGTATGTCGTGCCCAGGAATGGCTACCGGAGTACCGTCTTTTCTGAACTTACCTATGCGAGGTCCTATGACGATAGCACCAGCCAGCGCCAGCATACCGCCCATGGCGTGGACCACACCGGATCCCGCAAAATCCAGCGCGCCATTGCCCAGGCCCAGTTTGACACCCAGCTGGGACAACCATCCACCGCCCCATACCCAGCCGCCATAAATAGGGTAGTAGAACATCGATATAAAGAAAGACGTTATAACCACTGCTAAAAACTTAACCCTCTCTGCCATAGCCCCTGTAGGTATGGTTACCGTCGTGTCCATGAATACCATCTGGAAGAAAAACAGAGCGTAAACCCCGGCGTCATAAGTGTCTCCGCTGAGGAAAAACCCTTTTAGCCCCAAAAGGTTCCAGCCGTTGACGGTTATACCATTATTGAGAACTGGAGAGCCACCCAAAGTGGCAGCACTACCTGCGTTGCCAAACATAAACGCAAAACCTGTGATAAAAAATCCAATAAGACCGACTAAAAATACCATCAGGTTCATACCCATAGTATGAAGGGCATTTTTCGCCTGGGTAAACCCTGTCTCAACCAGAGCAAATCCAGCCTGGAAAAAGAATATTAGAAAGGCGGTCAGCATAACCCACACAAAATTGAGTCCTATTTTATTTTTTGCCACCTGTACCGCAATTTCATCTACCGTGGGATGCCCGGGTTTGGCTGCTGTTATATCATTTAATGTGCCATAAGAAGCCCCTGAGGGATCCCCTCCTTTCGCATAGGCTACAATTCCCAGGACACCTACCAGTATTGCGATGAGCAATAAACTTACCATCACCTTATTAACCATTTTCCTGCCCATACAACACACCCTCTCTCTATTTTTATTTAAAATTGGAAAAACTAAATTTTTTGCCTTTTATTCTTGCAGATAACCGGTGTAATTTAATAAAATTAACAATGCCCATGTACAGTATCAATAGCCCCAGCGTGTATCCAGGAACATAAGAACCAAAAGCTGGTATTTTAAATCCCGTAACTATTCCGCTGTAGAAAAACAACAATCCCGACAGAATGATAAGAATATTAAGCACAATTAATCCGATAAAATACCACTGTTTTTTCAAAATTCTCATAATATCACCTCCTTTTCCATCGATAAAGGCGCGCTACTAAACAAAAAAGAGGCCTAAAGATGAACATTTCATCTCTAGGCCTCTCTGCCTATAGGTACTCTCAGCATACCTGACAATTCAATTTTATTCTAATAAAACCCATGGCACCTGAAAACTCAGGTACACTCACCTTGTTTGCTAATAGTATATAAAATTATGATAGTTTTGTCAATACCTTTTTCGAAAACTCTCCAATTCTTATAATATTCTAAAAACTTCAATCAAAAGCTAAATACTGATTTTAAGTTTATTGTTAAGTCTGGAAAAATACTCACCTTAATACTATCATCTTCTGAATACAATTCAGGTCTACCGTACCATCCATTATCACCCAATGTAAAAACACTGACCAGTTTACCTTCTGGCTCAACTATCCAATATTCCTTTACACCAGCTTTTTCATATAAATTGAATTTTATCAGTTTATCCATTTTAATTGAAGAAGGAGAAACTATTTCTATTATAAGTTCTGGCACTCCATAAAAACCTGTACCACGCAACCTCGAGCTATCACACACAACGACTATATCTGGCTGAAGTACATTAACCACATCTTCATCTTCTTCATCTTTTTCCGGAAGGCGTAAATCAAAGGGTGCAGGAAACACGCGACACGGTTTATCCTGTAAATAATTAGTGAACCTACTCCATCCTATAGAGGATGGGGCTTCCTACTTCATTGACCGTTGCCTGCTGTTGTCCACAACAGGTCTTCCACGATCTCCATAGGCGTAACTTCGGGAGGAACCTTCCCTACGAAAAATGTTGTTGCGTTTTTATGCAGCTATCCCCAATTGTCTTAATCCTTCATGCAGCACATTTATCGCTGCATTTATATCTCTGTCTATTTCTAATCCACATTCACATCTGTGTATCCTTACCGATAAATCTTTTTCTACTATCCTTCCGCATCTTGAGCATCTTTGTGATGTATATGCAGCATTTACTTTTATGAATATTTTCCCTTCTCTTTCCGCTTTATACTGTAAATACTTATCCAACATTCCCCACCCTGCATTCGCTATTGATTTTGCAAGTTTATGATTTTTCATCATATTCTTCACTTGCAAATCCTCAACGCATATGATGTCATTGTTTTTTACTATGTTATAGCTTATCTTGTGCAGATAGTCCCTTCTCTGATTTGCTACTTTTTCATGGAGTTTTGCCAGTCTTTTCTTTTGCTTTTCTCTATTTTTGCTCCCTTTCTTTTTCCTTGACAACTGCCTTTGCAGTCTTTTTAGTCTCTTTTCTGCTTTCTGCAGCCATCTCGGGTTTGAGTACAATTCTCCTTCTGATGTCGCTGCTATCGAATTTATCCCTTTATCTATTCCTATT
>NZ_FQVH01000016.1 GCF_900129075.1 Caldanaerobius fijiensis DSM 17918 | reverse complement strand
AGCCAATTGCGTAAGGATACACGCAAAAGAGTATGCTGATTTTTACTGCAAGAAGTACAATGAGGTTACCAAACACCAGCATAAGAGAGCCCTCGTCTTAACGGCACGTAAGCTTGTGAGACTGGTCTTTGCCTTGCTGAGCAAAGGCCAAATCTACCAACCGGGAGGTAATGGATAGATTTAGCAAATACATTTAACTGAATATCAGCTAAGTTTCCTTCCATTATTATCCAATATATGGTGGGTTTATTAAGTGTTGTCTTTTTTAGAGTTTTTGAGGCCTTTATTTTTCAAGGTTCCAAAAAATACCACTTGACATTACACCGCTTGTCTTTTCTCAAATACTTGGTATCTTTATTAACTCTTAACTGACCACAGGTATAACGATTTCCACATCACATTATATCACTTTGACTGAGTGGCTACAATTATTTTACTCTTTATTTCCAAATCCCATTAAGCAAAAAATAAAAGCCCTTAAAAGGGCTTCATCACAGTATTTTTCGTTGAGGCGGCACCCAGATTCGAACTGGGGATAAAGGTTTTGCAGACCTCTGCCTTACCACTTGGCTATGCCGCCAGAGAGCGGACAACGAGGTTCGAACTCGCGACCTCCACCTTGGCAAGGTGGCGCTCTAGCCAGCTGAGCTATGTCCGCATTTAAATAATGCCTCAAGGTGGAATCGAACCACCGACACGGGGATTTTCAGTCCCCTGCTCTACCAACTGAGCTATCGAGGCATCGAAACCGACCTGGAAGGGACTTGAACCCTCGACCTCTAGCGTGACAGGCTAGCGTTCTGACCAACTGAACTACCAGGCCCCTTGGTGGGCACAACAGGACTCGAACCTGTGACCCCTTGCTTGTAAGGCAAGTGCTCTCCCAGCTGAGCTATGCGCCCATCCTTTATTACCACTTACTGACTTCAACCGGTTCACTCATCTCCCAGCTGACATGTGATAGTATATCATATAGCTTCGGTTTCGTCAACACCTTTTTATAAATTTTTACGGAAAAAAATTGATAAAAGCCCTGAATCTTTTAAAGATATCAGGGCTTTATAACTTGCCTTAGTGACGACCAATTTATATATTTTATGCTGCAATGCTCATATCTTTCTTACATTGGCAGCCTGTGGACCTTTCGCTCCATCCACTACATCAAATTCAACCATTTGCCCTTCTTCCAGGGTTTTGAAGCCATTCATGTCTATCGCAGAGTAGTGGACAAAAACATCGCTTCCCCCTTCTCTTTCGATAAACCCATAGCCTTTCTCAGCATTAAACCATTTTACTTTACCTTTGAACATCAGTACATTCCTCCAAACATAAAAAACTTATCACTATTATATGACTGCCATACAATAGTATATTTAATCATAACACACTAAAGCTATTATGTCAAATTTAACTCATAAGAATCCTTCATTTCTCAGTACATTCACATATACCTGTATCCCGTTTAATAAAATACCTTCATCAAAATTAAACCTGCTATGGTGAAGGGGATAAATATATTCCTTTTGTTCATTTCTAGCTCCCAACATCATGTAAAGTGAAGGTGCAACCTGGTTGTAGAATGAAAAATCCTCTGCCAGCATCACAGGATCCATCTCTACTACAGTTTCACCAGGAATAGATTTCAAGACCAACTCGTACAATTTCTCATCATTTAACACAGGAGGATAGGTTTCCCTTATATCCATGTCTATCTTTGCACTGTTTGCCAGCGCCAATCCCCCCGCTATGCCCTGTAATTCCTCCTTTATGTTCAGAAAAACCTCTCTATTAAGAGCCCTTATAGTTCCCTCCAGCCTGACTTTATCTGCTACAACGTTTCTTACTGTACCCCCAGCAATCTTACCAAAAGTTATAACAGCACTCTCCAGTGGATCCACGGTCCTGCTTATTATGGTCTGAACATGCTGTATAAACTGCGACGCTATCACGATGGCATCCCTACCTTTTTGCGGCATGGCCCCGTGAGAACTTCTCCCGTAAATATCCACATCAACTTCAACAGCCATAGCCATAAGTGGGCCTTTTTTCAGCCCGATCATGCCCTCCGGTAAATCAGGATATATATGATACCCAAAAATACCATCAACTTTGTGCCTATCAAATACACCTGTTCTTATAAGGTTTAGAGCGCCGCCTGTTTGCTCCTCAGCGGGTTGAAAAATCAACATAACATTCTCTTTAAGAAAATTTTTATGCTTTGACAGATACTTAGCAAGGCCCAATAATATAGCCATATGTCCATCGTGACCACAAGCGTGCATAACCCCTTCATTAGCAGATGCAAACTCCACACCAGTTTGTTCCTTTACAGGAAGTGCATCCATATCTGCCCTAAAAGCATACGTCCGATTTCCTGTGCTACCTTTTAAAAATCCTATAATGCCATTTCCTGCAATCTTATTTTCATAATAAATACCCAGCGTTTTAAGGTATTGACAAATAAACTCAGCTGTATGTTCTTCTTTAAAGCTCAACTCAGGATATTTGTGCAAATGCCTCCTTATATCTGTGATTTCATCCTTTAGCGCCATAATATCTTCTTCTATATGCATAAACAATTTACATCTCCCGTTTTACGACCTGTATAAATTTTTAAGCGCAGGATACAGTTGTGTGTACAATTTATAATTTTTTTCGTATACCCCTGATACTTTTTCATCAGGATACTGTACATTTACCCTTTTTATTATTGCATCACAGGCTTCCGATACATTAGCATATATCCCTGTGCCTACCCCTGCAAGAATAGCAACTCCCAATGCAGGTCCTTCTGCTGAATTAATGGTTACTATACTGGTCCTAAAAACATCGGCCTGTATCTGCCTCCAAAGCTTGCTCTTACCCCCTCCACCGGATGCCCTGACCTCTTCGACCGGTATACCCATACCCTTTATTATTTCAAGACAATCTCTTAAACTAAACACAACGCCTTCCAGTATAGACCTTATCACCTCGTGTCTTCGATGCTTTGCCGTAAGGCCAAAGAAAACACCTTTGGCATAGGGATCCAAGTGTGGGGTACGTTCACCCATGAGATATGGCAGATAGATTAATCCTCCACAACCCGGTTCGGCCTGTTCCGCTTCTTTATCCATATATACATAAGGATCGGTATCAGTCAACATACCCAATGTTTTTTCTTCAAACCCAAAGTTATCTCTGAACCACTTTAGTGAAAGTCCTGCGCCCTGGGTCACACCCATAACATGCCATGTATCGGGTATAGCGTGGCAAAAGGTGTGAACACGGCCTTCTGGATCAATTGTAACTTTATCCGTGTAAGCAAATACCACGCCTGACGTACCTATGGTAGATGATACCAAACCCTTTTTTACAATACCATTGCCTACCGCACCGGCTGCCTGATCACCGCCTCCACCGACTACCGGAGTTCCTTCTTTTAATCCTGTCAACTCTGCCGCCTTTTTACATACCTTGCCGCTTATCACTTGGGATTCATATACCACCGGCAGCCATTCCATATTCAAACCCAATTTTTCTACGATCTCCTTGCTCCATTTTCTCTCTCTAACGTTTAAGAAAAGTGTACCGCTGGCATCAGATACCTCTGTTGCAAATTCGCCTGTGAGTTTATACCTTATGTAATCTTTAGGAAGCAATATATGGGCAATTTTCTCAAAAATTTCAGGCTGATGTTTTTTTACCCACATAACCTTGGGAGCTGTAAAACCTGTCAAAGCAGGATTTGCCGCAATCTCAATTAAACGGTCATATCCAATGATATCCGTTATCTCATCGCACTCATCGCTGCTCCTCTGATCGCACCATATGATAGCACTTCTCAACACATTACCTTCCTTATCCAGCAATACCGCACCATGCATCTGCCCTGAAAGGCCCACACCTTTTATGTCTTCCGGCTTTATACCGCTCTTTTTTATCACATTATTGAGGCTTTGACATGTAGCTCTCCACCAGTCCTCAGGGTCCTGTTCTGCCCAGCCTATCTCGGGTTGAAACATATCATATTCCACCGTACTGCTGGCAATGGTATTTCCATTTACGTCAAATAAAACCGTCTTGGTCCCGGACGTGCCTATATCAATACCTACAAGGTAACCCATTGCAATCACCTCAATTATTTCTTAACTACAGAACTTATTGGTGGTAAGCTTATAGTTTTTGGCGCTCTGGCCCTTATTAAAATAGCTTCCAGCAATCCGCGGTGCTGGTCCGGTTTGTTTACAGCTTCCAGTATTGCCTCGTGATCAAGTTCTTCAATTCTGGCGTTCATGCTTCTAAGTGCATCGATGTTGTTTTTAACCGCCACATCCACAGGCATCCTCTCGGGATTGATATCAATGCCAAAATATCCTTTATACCCGTGCATTTTTAAAACATACAGTGCTGCCTCTGCCTGTTCAGGTGAAACCACTCCTACATTGAGGTCCTGATCATAATTCCCCAAGGGCTGACTGTTCCAGTGGGTGTGCATTAGCTTGCCGTATTCCATGGCAAGGCTGAAGGCATAGGGTAAATCCTCGTACGCCATCAGTACATGGCCTACTTCAGGATTTAATCCTACCAGGGAATGGCCTTCGCTGAGAATCCTCCTATTCTCTTCATTTCTAAGTGCTCCTTCTACCTTCTGGGCCACCAAAATCCCTTCAGCTGTTGTACCATAAATTATCCTTCCACGAGGTTCATAAGGCTTGGGTTCAATAGCAACTCTTACACCAGGAACCTGGTCCATAGCTTCTGCTATCCCGTACGCAAACCTATCCCTCATAGCCATAAAATCGATGCCAAAGGGATTTTCGTAACCATCACCGCCATGCCATATTATTGCAAAATCTGTGTCAAGTTCTTTGTTGAGCTGCAAGGATATTTTTAATCTTTCAATGGCCTTCTGACGCACCTCTTCAATAGGTGAAGCCAATGAAGAAAACTCCCACTGTTTTTGGAAAAACAGGTTTGGTATAACCGTCAATATCCTTATCCCCGTGTCTCTTGAGAATTTTTTGTACAAATCCATATTGTCTTCATTTATTTCGTTAGGATAATGAGCCTCCAGTGCGCTCACTCCATAATCCTTAAGCGATGCTATTATATCCAGCCTCTCTTCAATCGACTTAGGCGCTGACGCAGCCTCTTTAAACCTGCTACCCGATGGTGAAAAGTACCATATACCTACTGAAAACTTGAGGTCAAGATGAAAATTTTTAAGTTGTTCTAACATCTTATCTGGTGATTTCCTCATCATTTGATCCCTTATATCAAACATATTAACACCCTCTTTCATATTATATTTGATAGATGAGACTGCAGGGCCAATATTCCGGCACCTACTACCGGCGCTGTTTTGCCCAGAGAACTGATCTTTACACTACAACTGTTTACAGAAGTTGAAAGGGCTTTCGACCTCATAGATTGTTCAATCTCAGGAAGTATAATCTCTCCATATTCTACAGCATCTCCACCAAGTATAACCAGCTGTGGATTCAGCAGATTGACAGCCATGGAAAATGCTATACCTATATACTTGCCTGTATCTCTCAGGACCTCAAGCGCTATATGATCACCGGATTTTGCGCTATCTGCAATCACCTTTACATCGACAGCCATATGCATATCGCCTTTTTTCTTTTTAAATCGCTCACATATGGCTGGCGTAGACGCTATGGTTTCAAGACAACCATAATTTCCGCAAGAACATCTCCTGCCACCTTCATCTACTGTAATATGGCCTATTTCACCGCTGCTGCCTGATATGCCTCTATATATAAGACCATCTATTACAATTCCTGAGCCGACACCCGTCCTGAAATTAACAGCAATAAAATTATCGATATTTTGAGCGCATCCGGCCCATCCTTCTCCCATCGCTGTTACATTGGCCTCATTATCGAGGTATACAGGAATTTGCAATTTTTCATTGAGGCAGAACTTTAAATCCACATCCTTCCAATTTAAATTAGGAGCAAACGCTACCACCTGGGTTTTAGGGTAAACCCATCCAGGAATACCTACACCGGCAGCAAGAACCTTTCTATTGGAATCCCTGCTCACATCTGTAGCCAATTCTTTCACAATATCCGCGACATTATTTATATCGCTATCTGCTAATTTCTTTGATCTTAAAGCAATAATAGTCCCTTTTAAATCCATTAAACCTACCGTTACAATAGCAGGATCTATATCTACACCCAAAACACCCCAATGAATCTTATCTACGTCGAGAAGTTTCGGCGGTCTTCCACCCGTTGACATACCACCATCGTATTCTATAATCAAGCGATTTCTCAGAAGGTCTCCTACGATATTTGATATAGCTGTCGCCGTAAGACCAGTCTTTTTTTGTAGATCAGCCCGGCTCAAGGCACCGTTCTTGCTTATTTCCTCAAACACCGTGCATCGATTTAATACCCTTAAATACTGCTGATTCGCCGTCAGATTTAATACCACTCTACACCCTCAATCTCCTTCTCCTTTTTAAAATTATTTTAGTAAGTTTATTATACGCCTAAGATTATGGACTTTCAAGAATTTTTATTTCTAGCTATACTTTTTAAATCAATACCCCTTACATAGACATTAACTTTAAGGACATTTATAGCCGTCATATATTCCACTTGATTTTTTACATTTGCTTGAACGTTTAAAACTATCTCCGGTATTTTTCTCCCGTATTCCACCGTTACCTCGACGCCAACGATAATTCCATCATCTCCTTTTTTTATATCAATCCTCCCTGTTTTTGTGACGCCATCCACCTTCAAGGCCTCGTAGGATACAATAGAAATAATAGCAATATCAGCTATTTCATATCTACCCATATAGCTATAATGAGGCCTTATCAAAGTTTTTTCTATCACCACACTTTTCTGCCCTATCCTGCGCAACACCTTTAGTGGATCCATGAAAAAACCAGAAAAGCTATTTTTTATCTCAAATGTAGGTACAGGTATCACATGTGTACCGTTCAAGGCTCTGTCGCTCTGTGCTTTCTTTATTTCCCACGGTTTTGAAACATCTTCTATGTGTATTATTTCAGATATAGGCGGCAATCCCAAGCGCTGAGCAATTTTATGTACCATCCCCTCAGATGTCCCCAAGATCAATATGCTCTTCAAATGCATTGATTGTATGGCGTCTTTTACCGCATTTGCATGAGCATCCTCTACAAACAGCGCCCTTTTTATAGCTGCGACTTTGGTAAGCTCCTTTTTAGCCGACTGACCTGCTATAACCCTATTTCCCATAATTAAAAGTCCATCGTCTATAATAGCTTCTATGCCACGCTCACCAGCAATTAGTATTGACTTATATGATTTGCCGGAACCACTCGGCCCCACAAGTGCATATACCTTCATAAAAAAACCTCCACATGTATTATACCAGAGTTTTGACACCTATTGTACACCAAGATAAACTTCAATTTGTAATTTATAATATTTACAAATAAGTTGTTCAAATTGCAAATTAAAGTAATACAAAATTGTAAGATCTTTAACCATAATACCAGCGGGCATATTAATATGCATGTTTTAATATAAATAACAATAGGTATTTAGCTCATAGATTAAAGGAGTGTCCCTATGATAAAAGAAGATGAGTTATTTTTATTTAATGAAAAAATCAAATTAAGTGGTTTATCTCAGAAAGAAGCTCAATCGCGTTTAGAAAAATATGGCTTTAACGAGTTGACAAAAAAAAGCGGTATATCGCCCTTAACAATATTTTTAAATCAATTCAAAAACTTCATCATAATTGTATTGCTGCTTGCTACTCTCATATCTTATTTTTTAGGAGAAGTAGCAGATGCCGCCACTATAACAATTATTATAATCATGAATGCCATATTAGGCTTTATACAGGAGTATCGGACAGAAAGATCACTTGAAGCTTTAAAGGAATTATCTGCACCTCATGCAACGGCAATAAGAGATGGAAAACAGATTATCATTCCAGCTAGAGAACTGGTCCCAGGCGATATCGTCATATTAGAAGCGGGGGATAGTGTCCCGGCAGACTGCGCCCTTATCGAAGCATATAACGTACAAGTAAACGAATCCATCCTCACAGGTGAATCCACACCTGTAGAAAAAAAATCTGCAGGCTATAGATCTGATTCACTAAAAAGCGCGCACAAAGATAATATGCTTTTCATGGGAACAACGATAACCGCTGGCAGGGCTAAAGCCGTGGTTGTCTCTACAGGAATGCGTACAGAAATGGGTAGTATCGCTGATATGATGAGAAATACAAATTTTGAAGCAACACCATTACAGAAACGTTTAGACCGGATCGGTAAGGAATTGGTCCTTATAAGCATTGGAGTATGCATACTTATTATATTTGCAGGAATATATCACGGTGAGTCTTCTTACAACATGTTTTTTGCAGGAGTCAGCCTAGCTGTAGCTGCTATACCCGAGGGGTTGCCTGCTATAGTGACAGTATCACTGGCAATTGGCGTACAGAGGATGCTAAAGCGCAATGCTCTAATAAGAAAGCTCTCTGCTGTAGAAACCCTGGGAAGCACCAATGTGATATGCTCTGATAAAACAGGAACAATCACTGAGAACAAGATGACAGTGACAAAAATATATGTGGACGATAAAATAGTAGACGTAACAGGAACAGGGTATGATGTGGAGGGAGAATTTAAATTAGAAGGTGGAACAATTACTCCTGAAAACAATATACCTTTACAGATGCTTCTCACCATCGGTGCCCTCTGTAATAATGCCGAATTTTCAACATCTAGAGTATATGGGGATCCTACAGAAATCGCCATAATGATCGCATCTAAAAAGGGCCACATTGAAAAAAAGCTCTCACAATACCAGCGCATAGCAGAAATACCCTTTGATTCAGACAGAAAATGCATGAGTGTAATATGTAAGGATAAAAATAACCAGCTTTACGTATTCACCAAGGGTGCACCTGACAGGGTACTTGATATGTGCTCAAAGAAATTAAATAACACTGGTATTTCTCTTCTAACTACCGCTGAAAAAAAACATATTCTCAGCGCAAATGAACAGATGGCGGGTCAGGCACTGAGAATCTTGGGGTTTGCCTATAAAAAACTGGAATTTTTGCCACGGGAAATTAAAAATATAAATATAGAAAAAAATTTGATCTTTGTAGGTCTGGAGGGTATGATAGATCCGCCACGACCTGAAACCATAGAATCCATAAAAAATTGTTATAGTGCAGGTATAAAACCTGTAATGATAACAGGGGACCATAAAATTACCGCTATAGCAATAGCCAAAAAAATTGGGCTCGATATCGATGAAAGCAACGTACTCACAGGTGATGAGATAGAAACCCTAAGCGACGCTCAATTGGAAAAAAAAGTACCCAACATATCGGTATTCGCAAGGGTAACACCAAAGCACAAATTCAGGATCGTCAAAGCCTTTAAAAAACACAACAATATTGTAGCCATGACCGGTGACGGTGTCAACGATGCACCGGCGTTAAAGGAAGCTGATATAGGAATAGCTATGGGAAAATCGGGAACCGATGTGGCTAAAGAAGCATCCTCCATGATCCTCCTGGATGATAATTTTGCCACCATAGTGGCCGCTGTAGAAGAGGGAAGGATTATATATGACAATATAAGAAAATTCATAAGATATCTACTTTCATGCAATTTCGGCGAAATACTGACAATGGCAGTAGCCACATTTTTAGGTCAACCTGTACCCCTAATACCAATCCAGATATTATGGATAAACCTGGTTACAGATGGCCTGCCCGCACTGGCGCTGGGCATAGACCCACCGGATGGCAATATCATGGAACGTCCACCTCGCAAGTCTAAAGAAGGAATTTTTTCAGGAGGATTAGGTATTCAAATACTACTATCTGGGTTATTAATAGGTGCCAGTTCATTGGCGGCTTTCACCGTTATGATGTTTCTTTCCAATGGCGATCTTGTAAAAAGCCGAACGGTAGCATTTGTCACCATGATAATATCCGAACTCATCTATTCCTTCGAAAGCCGCTCAGAACACAAAAGCATCTTTGAAACAGGTTTTTTTACAAATCCGTACCTTATACTGGCTACATTGTCATCCTTTATACTGACGCTCATCGTCATATATATACCGTTTTTATCTGCCATATTTAAAACCGTACCTCTGGACTTTATATCATGGCTGATAGTATCGGGATTTTCACTGGTAGAGTTTATAGTAAATAGCCTCCTTACTTGATTATTCATCGCGCCTTTTCCTATAAGGCAATGGAACGTACTGAACCGATGGCCTCCTCTGAACAGGTTGCGGGTAGAGTTCCATAAGTCTGTATACCTCTTGAGGCAGATCATTGGATACTTGAAGACCCATACTTCGCAGTTGCTCACAGGATATGGGATAGTCATGGGTCCAGCGTCCCTGTGTAAATATATCAGCAAGTTCACGAGATTTATCCTCATCAAATCGCTTGGATAATATCCTGAATAGGCTATCCCTGACCTGTACTATAGCTTTTTCTGCCATATCAGCCATAATCAAGGTCTCATCATCTATTTTTTCAATAGGTTTTTCTTTCAATACCCGTTTAAGTGAAACAGCGGGATAATTTCCTAACTGCGGGTCTACAGGACCCAAAACCGCGTTTTCATCCATCATTATTTCATCAGCAGCCAGGGCCAATAACGTTCCTCCTGACATAGCATAATGAGGTACCATAACAGTAACCTTACCTCTATGCTTCATAATCGCATGAGCAATCTGTTCCGCCGCCAGTACCAACCCCCCAGGTGTATGCAGTATAAGATCAATAGGCATATCGTCAGGAGTAAACCGAATCGCCCTTAACACCTGTTCGGAGTCCTCTATATTGATATATCTGCTCAACGGCAAACCCAATATGCTCAGCATTTCCTGGCGATGTATCATCACAATGACCCTGGTACCCCTTTTCTTTTCAATATCCTGTATCATTTTATAACGCTTTATCTCTATATTCCTCTGCTTTAAAAGCGGCATAAACGTGTACAAGATAAATATTAACCATATGATATTCCATATCCACATTGAAATACCTCCACTAATTCGGTGTTTTAGCAAAAACTTTTACTCATCACTTATTTTGTGTTGTCATACAACCATCGCTGTTTTTGCACTCAAATCATTATTTAGTATCTTCATATTTATAAAAAATAGCATAAAAATTCACATCCTCAAGCCTTATAGTTGCATGAAAGCAGCCATGCTACCAGTGATACCTCTATCCCTCCTGTAAGAATAAAAGTCGTGGTTACAGCTGGTACATATCCCGCTTATTGTAATATTTTCATCAGGTACTCCTGCCTCAATAAAAAGGTAATAATTAATCTTCTGCAAGTCTAGCATCCACTTTCCATTTCCCTTAGATTGAAATACAGGGGTAGGAGTTTCTATATCCTGAAACTGTCGAATCACATCATCTCCCACCTCATAGCAACATACACCTATGGAAGGCCCAATAGCTACAATACAATCCTCTGGCTTTGTTCCATATTCCTTTCCCATAGCAGCCAGCGTTTTCTGGGCAATCCGCAAAGCCGTTCCTTTCCAGCCCGAATGAGATAAAGCTATAGCCTTATTGACTCTATCATAAAAAAACAACGGAACACAATCCGCATAAAAGGTTACAAGGGTGACCCCTTTATCGCAAGTCATAAGCCCATCAGCGTTGGTAATATCACTTTCCCTTGACAGCCCTTTTCCTTTATCCTCCACACCAACTTTTACAATCCTATCGCCGTGCACCTGATCAGAGAGAACAAGAGCATCATAATCAAATCCACCTACATCACATATTCTATGAAAATTTTGATATATTTCTTCTTTTCTATCGTATCTATTGAGGCTCAAATTTAAAGACTCATAGCACCCCTTGCTTACACCTCCAATCCTGGTAGTAAACAGGTGCTTTATTCCCTCCTTTTCAAAAGAGGGTATAGTATAAAAGACCACGCCGTCAACTTCATTTCTTTTAAAACCAATCTGCGGCATACAACCACTCCTTACATAACAAATTACTTATATATTATATAATGTTATTATATAATGTATTATAGTGCAAAAATATTTTTGCTTGTGGCTATATTGTTTAGAGTAATTTATGGTTCAAAGGTATATAATAAATCATATGAGGACTATCCTGTAAACGAAAGGAGTATCCACATGGATTTCAAAAGAGCGGTTGACATAGTAAATTCTAAAGAAACCTATGAAGTCTTATACAATGGAAAATCAGTATGGATTACAGGTCTACACCCTGATGATGAGACAGCAGACATCAATGTGCTGGAAAATAATAAAAACATCAATGTTCCGGTAAAAGAACTAAAAGAAGGCAATAAATTTTCTTAAAATGAAAAGAGCCACCTATAAAGTGGCCCTTTTTTCTCTAACATCTTTTATAACGTTTCTACTAGGAGTATCTCTTTTAACTAGCATTACTCTTTGATTTTTCCTTCTCCTCCCAGATCTCATCCGAAACCTTGCCCCATGCCTCAGAATAATCCTTTAATTTATCTGCTAAAACCCTGATATCTGTATCGTCGTGCTCCTGTGTATTATGAGCTCCAGACTCAATGACAATATCCCTCAGCATCTCGGGATTATCTATTAAAGGACATGGCCTTAACATATTTGTATTAAATGGCTGCCGCTTCTGATAAGCTCTAAATATAGGCGTCTTCAAAGCTTCTTTCAAGCTCATATCCTTTATATTGTCATTGGCATAGTGTATAAAGGCACACGGTTCTATATCGCCCATGGCATTTATGTGGAAATATCTTCTTCCACCCGCTATGCAACCGCTGCTGGCTTCACCGTCATTCCAGAAATCCACTACGAACAAAGGCTTTGTCGCCCTTATCTGATTAACCCTTTCGTACATGTACTTCCTCTGCTCTGGTGTCGCCATAAATTCCAGATCGGATTCGGCGCCGACAGGAATATACGTGAAATACCACCCAAACTTTGCACCTTTTTCTATCATGAGATCTATAAATTCGTCACTTCCCACTTCCTCTGTGTTAAGCCTCGTGTATGTAGTAGAAAAACCAAATACTGCACCTTTTTCCCTCATTACATCCATGGCCCTCATGACTTTCTGGAAAACTCCTTTGCCGCGCCTGTAATCTGTAGATTCTTCTAAGCCATCTATGCTTACCGCAACAGTCACATTCCCTAATTTAACCATTCGATCTGCAAAATCCTCATCGATCAACGTACCATTTGAAAAGAGATGAAATACCATGTCATTGTGTTTTTCTGCTAATTTAAATATATCGTCTTTTCTTACCGTGGGCTCCCCGCCTGAAAGTACAATAAAGTATATGCCTAACTCTTTGGCCTCCGTGCATATTCTATCCATAAGTTCAAAACTCAACTGGTGCGCTCTCGCATAATCCCCTGCCCAGCAGCCTTTACACCTTAAATTGCACGCTTCTGTTGGATCCATCAAAATCGCCCATGGCACACCTACGCCTAGCTCTTTTTCAGCTTCCTGCTGTTTTGGAACACCGTATAGAGTAGCATTGACAAAGAAATTAATACCCATCCTTTTTATCACATTGGGATGAATATCTTTAAATATGCTCATGGTAAACTTGTGCCAGTTACTGTTTTTATCCAGCACATATTTCTCTACGCTCCTGGCCAGTTGTTTGTGGTTGGGATTTATGGCCAAACGCTCACCAAACGCCATGATATTGGCAAGATTTTTTTCAGGATTTCTCTCAAGATAACTTATCAGTCCGCTTACAGCTGCCTCTTGTAAATATTGCTTTAATGGCTTCATAGAAACCCCTCCTAAAAGTATTTATAAACTGGGTTGAACTTTAGAATTTTTATATAGACTCTCTATAAAATTTGCTATGACCGCATCGGCGGTTTTCAGGATATCCAGTATCTTTTTATCCTGGATAAAATAATAGATATTTCTCCCTTCCTGTCTGCTGCCAAGAATTCCCCATTCCTTCAAGCACCTCAAGTGCCCTGATATGTTTGCCTGAGTACTTCCGATTTCCTCCACTAATTCAGAAACGGTTTTTTCCCGCTTTTTTAAAGCTTCAACAATAGAAAGCCTCGTATAATCTGAAAAGCCCTTAAACAACTTCACCTTCAATTCCTGGATATCTGGCATAATCCTTCCTCCATTTGCATTCGTAAATAAACCTGTCCATAAAATAGTTATCAAAAAGCAGATTAAGGGGAGGCATTAAATCTAATCCTGTAATCTAATCTATGCCTTTGTAGACGTAGATTCTGATGATTTATCCTGAGCTATTAAATCCCACACAAAATTAAATACAACAGATCCTATGAGTCCTGCGATAACATTATATGATGCCAACATCCAACCCCAATTGCCCAAAACTGCATCTCCTACCCAAGCACCTAAAAGCGATGCTATAAGTACTGACCAATACCCACCGTACTTAAAAGTTTTCCCTTTAAAAAATATAGGATTAAACAACAGGCTTACAATAAGGCCGACAACTATCAAAACTACCCAATACATAAACATCCCCCTTTACAATTTTTATTACCTCCCCTTATATCTGTATTATCCAACATATAAATATATAACTATATAATTATATATTGGATAACAAAACCCATTATGAAAATAGCATAAAAAAAATAAAATGTCAAGATTTACTCACACGATTTTTCCATAATCTCTCGCCTGTTGTGCAGCATTTAAAACATCTTCAATTTTTCCTCTTATTGATGCCTCTAGCACCGCCGCCACAGCACCTTCCAAAAACGGGCAATCCGCAATCCTGACATTATTTCGTTTTTTCTCATCTTCTATCATGTTTATCGCCATCTGTGCACTTACAACCGCGCTCCCGAGATCCGTTATAACTACAACCCCGTCATCTGTATAGACTTCTTCAATCGCATTAAGTATCCTTCCCGCATCGGTGCCAAGAGAATCGCCCTCTAGACCTCCCACGGCGACCACTCTCACTGAATCCTTTACCATATCATAAAGTAAATCCTGCAAGCCCTCGGCCATCTTTTTACTATGCGACACAAGTACAATATTTACCATATTTATCCCTCTCTTAACTAGATTGTCTATATTATATCATATCTTTTATTAATTTAGTACATATTATCTGTGGCAATCACATCCACACCTGTTCCAAGGATATCCCTTAAGACAACATCCCCTATTTTCACCGGTGGCTTTACCTTAATGGTAGCTAATTGCTTCATTGCTTTAAACAGCAACTCTTTAGGGATGGGTTCTCTCGTCCTTACCGGAAGAGGTCTTTTTCTACCCTCTACCAAAACCGTCGTGGTAAGCGTCCTCACAGGATGGATAGCTTCTTGCCTGGCATAGTCTAGTCCTCTTTTACATTTATAGCCTCTTACATCAACGTTATCCCCATCAACAGTGACATTAAGACGGCAACCCTGCGGACATCCTATGCAAATTAAAGTCTTTTCCATTATCGCTCAACCTCCACAATCAACTGCCCCTTAATCCCTTCTAGATCTGAACGCTTAACCTTCAAAACCTGCATCTCACCAGGAGTCAAATAGTCCCTTTTAAAACGCTTTACAGTTTTGTCATCGTTTTTCAACACAATGTACGTATTTTCAAAGATATCTGTTACCCTCATATTCAAGGTTATATCATCTCTGCCATCTGCTGTTATTTTCTGAGGTACTACATACCTTATACCATTTCCAGCTCGTGTATAGATGTACTCCTCGGCTCTTCTAAGTTTACCCTGGGCATATAGAGCAGCACTTTTGCCTGCTATTCTACTCTCCTTCGTCACGTTGTCTACCAGGTCGTGAACTTGCAATACGTTGCCACATGCGAATATACCATCAATGGATGTGTGCATATATTCATCTACAACTGCACCACCAGTTACTCTATCCAACACAACTGATGCTTTCT
Organism: Caldanaerobius fijiensis DSM 17918; assembly: GCF_900129075.1. Taxonomy (NCBI): domain Bacteria; kingdom Bacillati; phylum Bacillota; class Clostridia; order Thermoanaerobacterales; family Thermoanaerobacteraceae; genus Caldanaerobius; species Caldanaerobius fijiensis. Next base: position 43,304 of record NZ_FQVH01000016.1, on the reverse strand, counting down.
TAGAAAGCTCATTCTCAGGAATCAAACCTACGGACAGCAGCAAAGTATCACAGCTTATATACTTTTCGGTACCGTGAACAGGCATTCTTCTTTCATCTACTCTAGCTATAGTTACACCTTCTACCCTCTTTTTCCCATGTACCTCTATAACCGTGTGATTTAGCAGTAAAGGTATATCAAAATCGTTCAGACACTGTACGATATTTCTGGTCAACCCTGTAGAATAAGGCATAATTTCCAGAACACATTTTACAATTGCCCCTTCTAAGGTTAAGCGTCTTGCCATAATAAGGCCGATATCGCCAGAGCCTAATATAACCACTTCTCTGCCCGGCATATACCCTTCTATGTTAATAAACCTCTGAGCTGTTCCCGCGGTATAAACCCCAGCAGGTCTTGCACCAGGAATGCCTATAGCCCCCCTGGTTCTCTCCCTACATCCCATTGCCAGCACTATAGAACCTGCCTTTATGGACATCACGCCATCTTTACTGTTTACAGCGTAAACAGTTCTCTCAGGGGTTATATCGAGAACCATGGTATTGAGCTTTACATCAATATCCCTGGCCTTTACCTGTTCTATAAACCTATTGGCATATTCAGGACCTGTCAATTCTTCCTTAAACTCGTGCAAACCAAAGCCATTATGAATACACTGCCTGAGGATTCCTCCCAGTTCATCGTCTCTTTCTAATATTAAAACTTTAGAACCGGCATCACAGGCTTCTATTGCAGCACCCAATCCCGCAGGGCCACCTCCAACTATTACCACATCGTACTTAAGCATTCTCCTCACCTCTTAAGGTCTCTTTTATTCTGCCGACGAGCATATAAGAACCATCGCCGCTTTTCGTCACTTTATCCATGGGTATATGAAGTTCTTTTGATAAGATCTCCGCAACCCTCGGTGAACAAAAACCACCTTGACACCTGCCCATGCCGGCCCTGGTCCTTCTCTTGACGGCATCCACGCTCCTTGCCCCTCTCTTTATTGCATCAACAATCTCCCCTTCAGTTACGGTTTCACATCTACATATAATCTTACCATATCGCGGGTCCTTTTCAATCAGCTCAGCGCGTTCCTGGAAATTTAGATCTCTAAACCGTACTACAGTGCGAGTATCAATAAAATCATCTTTTTTCACCAATTTTAGCCCTGCTTTACTTAAAATTTCCCGCACCTCCACGGCAATAGCCGGAGCTGCCGTAAGACCTGGAGACTCTATACCCGCCACATTGATAAAACCGTATATCTTAGATGAATGCCCTATTATAAAAATCTCCGCTTAAAGGCACCGCCCTTATGCCGGCAAAGTTGGTGATCCTATCCCTAAGATCAAAGCCCGGAACACTTTTTCTGGCTCCTTCTACAACTTCGTCCAATCCCTTCTGAGTGGTTATATTATCGTCTTTGTTGCCAATATCAACAGCGTTAGGACCTACTATAAGGTTACCATCGACAGTAGGACTTACCAATATACCTTTGCCATACCTTGTCGGCGTCTGAAATATCACATGGTTCACAATGTTCCCCTGAGATTTGTCTAATAGCACATACTCTCCCCTTCGAGGTACTATTTTAAATTCTTCAGCACCCGCCATCTTGCTTATTTCATCAGCGTAAACTCCTGCAGCATTTACGACGTAAAGGGCCTTTATAGTACCTGATGTAGTTTCGACTATAAAGCAGTCCTCTTTCTTAATTGATACAACTTCACTATCAAATACAAAGTCTACACCATTCTCTCTGGCATTCTCGTAAAAGGCTATGGCAGCTTCGTACGGACATATTATCCCTGCTGTAGGAGAATAAAGTGCAGCAACTGCATCATCGCTAACATTAGGCTCCATTTCTTTCAGCTCATGGCTTTCTATAATCTTCAGCCCAGGAACACCATTTTCCTGCCCTCTTCTATAGAGCTCGTTTAACATCATTCGCTCTTCACTGTTAAAAGCCAAAACCAGAGAACCAATCCTCTTAAAAGGTATATCCAGTTTTTCAGTTAATTCGCCGTACATGGCATTCCCTAATACGTTCAATCGCGCTTTTAATGTGCCCGGTATAGGATCATACCCTGCATGTATTATAGCACTATTAGCCTTAGTGGCACCTCCAGCCGCCACATCTTCCTCCTTCTCTATTAATACGACAGACACATCGTACTTAGATAATTCCCGGGCAATAGCGCAACCCGTTATACCACCGCCAATTATAGCAACGTCGTACATGAAAACACCTCTATTCCTATATTATATTGCCCAGCTTTTGGACCTTTCTACAGCCCTTCTCCATCCTTTAATGGCTCTCGCCCTATCAAAATCTATGTCAGGTTTAAATACCCTATCTTCTTTGTTTAATTTTTTTAATATTTCCATATCCCAGACACCAGCTGTTAAACCTGACATATATGCAGCACCTCGTGCAGTTGTCTCAAGGTCTTCGGGCCTTATTACGTCTACGCCCAATATATTTGCCTGAAATTGCATAAGAAAATTATTAGAACTGGCACCTCCATCCACCTTTAGTGACTTTATCGCAAAGCCTGAATTATTTTCAACCATGTCAAATATGTCATACACCTGATACGCCATGGCTTCCAACGCTGCCCTAGCTATATGGGCCTTTGTGGTTCCTCTAGTAATACCTATTATAAGGCCCCTTGCGTACATATCCCAGTAAGGAGCACCCAAACCTGTAAAAGCTGGAACTATATAAATACCCCCGTTGTCACTGACCTGCAAAGCCAGTTCTTCAGACTCCTGAGCAGTCTTTAATATGCCCATCTGGTCCCTCAGCCATTGAATCAGCGCTCCACTTATAAATATGCTTCCTTCTATGGCGTAAGTTGCCTTTCCCCTTATAGTCCAGCCTACGGTATTCAAAAGCCCTGAAGGAGCTTTGATATAATCCCCGGTATTAATAAGCATGAAACTACCCGTCCCATAGGTGTTTTTAGCTTCTCCAATATCAAAGCAGCACTGGCCAAACAGCGATGCCTGCTGGTCACCTATAATCCCGCCTATTAGCACAGGATCACCCAGTACACTGGTATAGCCCACCTTTGATGACGAATCCACCACTTCTGGCAACATATCAATTGGGATATCAAAATACCTAATTAAATCCTTATCCCATTTTAGCTCTTTTATATTAAATAACATCGTCCGAGATGCATTGGTGGGATCGGTAACATGCTTATGCTCTTCTGTTAGCTTCCAAATAAGATATGAATCTATAGTCCCTGCAATCAGCTGTCCATTTAGGGCTTTATAGAGAGCCCCAGGAACATTCTCTAAAATCCACTTTATTTTTGTTGCAGAAAAGTAAGCATCAACTTCCAGGCCTGTTTTATTAAAAATTTCTTCCGCCATACCTTCTGCTTTTATTTTTTCACAAATATCCGCCGTCCTACGGCACTGCCATACTATAGCATCATAAACAGGCATACCCGTCTTTCTATCCCATACTACAACGGTTTCTCGTTGATTGGCAATACCTATAGCTGCAATATCTCTGGCTGCAACACCTGCTTTATTTATAAGTTCTTTTAATACATCTACCGCCTTACCATATATCTCTTCCGCGTCCTGCTGTACCCAGCCCGGCCGTGGAGTTTTTATCTTTATAGGCTTAGATGAACTAACTATCGCTTTCCCTGTACCGTCATATAAAATTGCACGTACACTGGTAGTACCTTCATCCAGCGCTATTATGTACATAAAATCTCCCCCTGATTGATTGTATGATACTTTATCATAACAAGTCAAGATGATATTGTTATAAATTCACTTTTCCCTTTTTAAAATATGAACCAATCTGGGGGGTAGCTTATTACTCAAAAAATACAGGATAGGGCTTACAGGCCTTATCCTGTATTTTTTAAACATTTGATAGCTTATCGATACCGATTTTGATCCGCCTAAGAGTTTCCTCTTTACCTAAAAGGCTGCTCAGTTCAATGGCACCGCCCGGTGTAAATTGCTTACCTGAAACAGCTGTTCTGATAGGCCATAAAACCTGTCCATTTTTTACGCCCAGCTCCTGAATAAGCTTAAATAACGCATCGTGAATATGCTCATCATCCCATTCTTGGACATCCTGCAATACTTCATAAGCTTTTTTAAGGTGCTCCAGTGAATTTTTAAGATCTGTCCTCATCTTTTTATGGACGTACATATTCACATCATAATCAGGCAATTCTTCAATAAAATCTATATTCTCAGGTATCTCACTCAACACCTCTGTTCGCGTATGCAAAAGGCTGCTCAGCTTCATAAAGTCAATATTCTGCCTTTTGATCACTTTTTTATAATAGGGCATCGCGGCCTCATTAAACTGCTCAAGGCTCATTCGCCTTATATACTCTCCATTCATCCAGCGCAATTTATTGATGTCAAAAACTGCAGGAGATTTATTAAGTCCTTCTATAGAAAACCTCTGTTCCAGCTCCTTAAGGCTAAATATTTCCTCATCGGTGCCGGGGCTCCACCCCAAAAGGGCGATGTAGTTTATTATAGCCTCTTTAAGGTACCCTTTTTCATAAAAATCCTCAAAAGAAGCATCACCTTCCCTTTTGCTCAACTTTTTACCGTCAGGCCTGACGATCAAAGGCAAATGAATATATACGGGAATATCCCATCCAAAAGCCTTATAGAGAAGGACATATTTAGGTGTTGAAGAAAGGTATTCACTACCTCTTACCACATGAGTAATACCCATCAGATGGTCATCTATTACATGGGCAAAATTATATGTAGGCATGCCATCCGATTTTATCAAAATGTTGTCATCGAGGGTATCATTGGATACAGTTATGTCTCCATATACCTCATCATGGAAACCAGTTCTGCCCGTCATAGGGATTTTCTGTCTTATGACATACTGTTCACCTTTTTTTATTCTCTCTTCTGCTTCTTCTTTGCTTATGTTTCTACAATGGCCATCGTATTTAAAAGGAATACCTTTTTTCTTACATTCTTCCCTCAACGCCTCAAGGCGTTCTTTGGAACAAAAGCAATAATAAGCACCACCTAAATCAATCAATTTTTTTGCGTATTCAGCATATATATTTTTTCTCTGGCTCTGAATATAAGGACCATAAGCACCTCCTATATCCGGCCCCTCATCATACTGTAAACCAACCAATTTCAAAGTATTGTAAATTACGTCAACGGCCCCCTCTACGTACCGTTCTTGATCCGTATCTTCAATACGAAGTATAAATTTTCCATTGTTTTTTCTGGCAATGAGATACGCATAAAGAGCCGTCCTCAAATTGCCGATATGCATATATCCCGTCGGACTGGGTGCAAACCTCGTTCTTACTTCTGCCATTTAAAATCCTCCCTAATATATTTATACTAACACGTATCTACGTAAAAGCTTAAAAACAATTATACATTAGATGAGCAGTTAAATGCAACTTTTTCAACTAACTACATATAAAACTCCATATGGTTATCTGCACATATTTTTAAAAAAGGTATTGCAATGTGAAAAAAGTCATGTTATAATATCATCTGTCAGCTGAAGTGGCTGTGATATTGCGGGATTGTGTAACGGTAGCACGCATGACTCTGGATCATGCTGTCTAGGTTCGAATCCTAGTCCCGCAGCTACGTGGCCCTATCGTCTAGCGGCCTAGGACGCCGCCCTCTCACGGCGGAAACTGGGGTTCGATTCCCCATAGGGCTATCTGAGTATATGAGGACATACTTAAAATAAAAGGAATCTCGTAGAAAAAGAGATTCCTTTTATTTTAATTGTTCTATGCTCTTAAATACATAACCTTGCTTTTTTATATCTTTCAAGATCCTGTCAAGGGCTTCCGTATCATCCTTTGAAACAGCGTGGAGCAATATCACTGCACCCGGATGAAGGTATTTCATAACCGTATTGTAACTTTCCTCTGGACCTCCAGGTAATGGCTGCCAATCAGCCAATGCTAAACTCCAGAATACAGTCTTATAACCCAATGCTTTGGTATATGAAAGGGTACGCTCATTAAATTCACCCTTAGGCGGCCTTACATACTTCATCTTATAATTGGCCAGCTTATATACAGCTTCTTGAACACCATCTAATTCTTCCTTTATTTTCTCGTTGCTGATAGTCGGCATACTGGGATGATTTACCGTATGGTTACCTACCACATGACCCTCTCTTATCATGCGCACCACCAGGTCCGGTTGAGTCTTAACAAAATGTCCCGTTACAAAAAATGCCGCTTTCACATCATTTGCCTTTAAAATATCTAAAATTTTAGACGTATTTCCCGCTTCATAACCTTCATCAAACGTAAGATAAACCTCCTTTTTGCTGGTATCACCTATATAATAGCCATTGTACTTTTTTAACATGGCAATCCAGCTATCGGGCACTTCTGGAGGTTTCTGAACATTTTGCTTTAAACCCCATCCTATTATTTGATTATCGTAACCCGGCTGATTTGAAACTTCATTGCTTTTCGTTTCGCTGTTGTCGACTATATTGCTCTTTCTGTCATTGTTCTCTGTACCACTTCTACCTATATCATTAGTCTTTGTCACACCATTCCCAACATTAACATCACCTGACGCTATCTTAGCAGATTGCATCGGCTTAGTATCTCTCTGAACCTTGTTGATGTCTTTGTGGTCTTGCTTTTCTCCTTTCTGCTGCACTTTTTGAGGATAGACCTTTGAAACTTTAGGTTTCGGATTCCAGCTACATGCCGCCGAAATCAAAGCAACTCCAACAACAGTCAGTAATAAAAATTTTTTCAGTACACGTCACCTCCCCAGTATAATGGTCACACCATATAGTGTAACCATTATACTGAATAATAAATACCGCCGTTTCACATGGAACAAATTTACAACAATGTCATATCTGCGTATAATGGATAAGAATCGCAGAGCGATTTGACCATTAATCTGGCCTTTTCTGAATCGGCAAAGTCCGGTCTAAGCACCATATCGATGATTTCTGCTATAGTTTCCATCTCTGCTTCCTTCATACCCCTTGTAGTAACAGCAGGCGTACCCAATCTCAATCCACTGGTAATATTCGGCTTCTGAGGATCGAAGGGTATGGCATTTTTGTTTACAGTTATACCTATGTCATCAAGCCTTTTCTCAGCCTCCTTGCCGGTCAGGTTCCTATTTCTCAAATCTACCAGCATCAGATGATTATCAGTTCCCCCTGATACCAAATCAAAGCCTCTTTCTAAAAGTGCCTGAGAAAGAGCTTTGGCATTTTTTACAATCTGCCGCTGATATTCTTTAAACTCATCAGAAAGAGCCTCCTTAAAGCACACAGCTTTCGCAGCAATCACATGCATCAGCGGGCCACCCTGCAACCCCGGGAACACGGCCTTATCTATAGCTTTTGCAAACTCACCCTTACATAGGATTGCTCCGCCTCTAGGTCCTCTAAGGGTCTTATGTGTAGTTGTGGTAACAAAATGTGCATATTCCACTGGATTAGGATGCAGTCCGGCCGCTACTAAGCCTGCTATATGAGCCATGTCCACCATTAAATACGCACCACATTCATCAGCGATTTCACGAAACTTCTTGAAGTCAATGATTCTGGGATATGCGCTGGCCCCAGCTACAATTAACTTAGGCCTATGCTGCAGTGCCAATTCTCTTACCATATCATAATCTATATATCCGCTATCATCTACACCATACGATACAAAGCGATAATATCGTCCTGATATATTCACAGGACTTCCGTGAGTCAAATGTCCTCCGTGAGCCAGATTCATACCCATAACAATATCACCAGGTTCTAGTACGGCAAGGTACACCGCTTCATTAGCCTGAGCACCTGAGTGGGGTTGCACATTGGCGTGTTCAGCACCATACAGTTTTTTCAGCCTTTCTATGGCCAGGTTTTCCACGATATCCACGTACTCACATCCACCATAATACCTCTTCCCAGGATAACCTTCAGCGTACTTATTAGTAAGAGGAGTACCCATTGCCTCCATTACAGCAAGGCTCACAAAGTTCTCCGATGCAATCAACTCTATTTTATTTCTCTGTCTGCCAAGCTCCTGCAGGATAGCATCAGCTATTTCAGGGTCTACCTTCCTTATAACACTTATTTCCATATCATATCCCCTTTCATAAATATGGACTTAAAATAAGACCTCCAATCTCGACAAAAATGGCACCGATATTATACACGTATTATACCATTACAGAAAAGTCAACGCAATTGAGATTTCTTTGCGGTGTGTTTATGAAAACGGTATTGTTAACTTTTTGTAAACAATTGTAGAAAAGTGTTGATAATATGTATAAAATGTTGTATATTATAAATCGGTCAATACATTGACTCCCCCTTTAATATAGATCTAATCTATTCTAAAAGGCTCTGTACAATACAGAGCCTCAATTTTTTATTATTTTCACCCTACAACGTCTTTTATAATCCTAAGCCAGTTCTTATACATAATCTTATCTACATCTTCATCAGAATAACCAAACCGTTCCTTTAGCAATGTGGGTATTTTCTTTATATCTTCTATGTCCATATCCTCGGGAAAACTACACCCGTCATAATCAGACCCCAATGCCACATGGTCTATCCCTATACAATTGACAGCATAATCTATATGCTTAATGACATCTTCAAATTGAGCCTTTCCTTCATTTAGAAACAAATCAGCATAGGTTATACCCATAACTCCTCCACATTGAGCCAATACCTTCATTTGATCATCGCTTAGATTACGCTTATGGGAACAAAGCGCCTTGCAATTAGAGTGAGATGCAATAACAGGAGTCGAAGATATTTCTAAAACATCCCAAAAACCTTTTACGCTCAAGTGAGATACATCTACAAGCATGCCAAGGCGATTCATCTCCTTCACAACGCTTTTGCCGAAACGGGTAAGACCACCTCCAGCTTCCTCTCCTATTCCATCAGCAATCTCATTTCTACCATTCCATGTAAGAGTGAGAGCTCTAACCCCCAGCCTATAGTAGATCCTTAAGAGTGATAAACTTCCTTCCAGCGCTTCGCCTCCTTCTATAGAAAGCATACAGGCCACCTTATCATCCTCCATCGCTTTTACAAAATCCTCACAGGATTTAGCTAAAAGCAGATTTTCATCGGCCTCAATCTCACTATAAAACGCCTCTATCATCTCCATAGCTTTCACGGAAAAGTTTTTTCTATAAACGGGATCCATAAACACAGCAAAAACCTGGCCTCTTATCCCCCAGTTGGCCAGGTCGTGGCTTGATATCCTTTTTCGTTCATTTAAAACCTTTGTAAGCGTGTCGCAATGAAAATCAATCACCTAAGACAACCCCCTTTATTTTATCAGCTCAAAAAATCTTTTTCTCATATTCTCATCGGTATCAAATATTCCTCTTGTCGCTATAGTAACCGTTGTTGATCCGGGCCTTTTAATACCTCTCATGCTCATACAGAGATGCTCTGCCTCCAGCATTACTATAACACCTTTAGGTTCTAACCGTTGATTCATGGCATCAGCTATCATCTGAGTCATTCTTTCCTGTAGCTGAAGCCTCTTGCTCACTATATCCACTAAACGAGCTATTTTGCTCAAACCTATAATTTTTCCATCAGGCAAGTAACCTACATGGGCCTTCCCAAAAAAAGGCACCATATGATGTTCACATACAGAATAAAACCTTATATCTTTAACAATCACCAGCTCTTTATGTTGTTCATGAAATACGGCTGTCAAAACATCCTGAGGATCAGAACCAATGCCCGAAAAGATTTCTTTATACATCCTGTATACCCTGTCAGGTGTATCCCTCAGGCCTTCTCTGTCAGGATCTTCGCCTATTTCCTCCAGTATAACCCTTATCGCATTTTTTATCCTCTCTTCATTCAATCAAAACACCTCTAGACGATCAATTTTGCTATGAAGACAATAAATTCAGCAGCGGGCACAAATATAATCTGGCCTAAAATAGTACCAAGGAGCTTTCCACCTACAAGGTAAATCACCATCGCGTTTACATCTTTGAGCGTCCTTTTACCATGAAGGGCCTGATCGGTAACCATAGCAGCTATGGGATCTACTACCACTGCCAGGAGTATCGTCGCTATACCATTAATAATACCCGACAGCGAACTCGCTGTCAATCTAAATTGAGGCAACAGCGCTCCTGCATAAATGGCTGATAACATTCCTACGGTATAAATGGCGGTTATAAGTACATTGAAAATCAAAAAACCTTTTGGTATATTGGCGTTCCTAGTATTTTGTATCATATCTATTCTAGGCCTCACAATGTTCTGAGATAGATCCTTTATGCGCCTTATTGACATAGAATCAAGTATAAGGCGCGGAACAGAACCCGCCACATCCAATCTATTTATAGCCTTAGAAAATATTCTGACAAAAGATGGTATAAATAGAATCCCTAATATGGTAGCCACTGTAGCTGACAATATTACAAGTCTAAACACTATAGCCAGAGATGCAACCTTATGCTCTTTTATTGCGATGTCAACAATACTACCAAGGAAAGGGGTCTGTATCATATTAGAAAGCCTTGATATCAATGCCAGGATATTAAAAAGCGACAAGGCAATTGCTATTTTACCCGTCCTCACGCCTGATGGCCTTATTGAATAAGATAGCGTATCAATAAATTGAATTATAAAGGTAGCAATGCATACTAAAAGCAACCTGCCCAAATCTACATCAAGCATTTAATCACCCATCCAATTCCTAATGTTATAAACCTCTTCAATTATATTTTATAATCGCAGTCTTTGCAACAAATTTATTGTCATGCCCTGCAGGATATAAATGCTCTATCAAGGCTTTCTGTTTCTACCAGTTTAAAATGCCTGTTTGTAATGGTTACATTAGTAAAGCCAATGTCTTTCAGCGAAGCTACTACTTTTTCCAGTGGAAAACTAACCTCCATTATGCTTTCCTCATATCCTTCGAAAAGTCCGTTTTCTTTTTTTATAAACGCTGTAAAAGTTACACAGGCCATATCTCCAAAAGATATACTTTTGGAGATGAGGTAATCTCCTCTGGGGTGTTTTTTAACCTTTATGTTGTTCCAATTTTCTCTTAAATCCTTCAAGGTATTCATATCAAATATAAAAAGCCCGCTGCTGTTTAAATGTTTTTTAACACATTTAAACATAGAAACCCATTGTTCAAAGGTTCGCAGATGGTTAATCGCATCAAAAGTACATGTAATGAGATCATATTTCTTATTTAGGTCAAAATCACACATATCACACTGGTGATATACCACATTAACACCGGCTTCTATAGCATTTTTCTTAGCCTGTTCCAGCATCTCACTAGATATATCCAGACCTTCAGCTTTTATACCATCCCTTGATGCCATAATCGCCAGCACACCTGTACCACAGGCCACGTCTAACATATTCTCAGGTTTAAAATTTATGCTATTCATATACTCCACAATCAACGGCCATAAAGATTTAGCATATTCTCCCCAACCTAATTTATCATAAAACCTGGCAAATTGTTCATACATCATATCACCTCGAAATCTTATAAATATAAATTTATTCTACAATATAAATGATTTTGTTGCAATAGCTCTATATGGTATAATAATTATTAGTAAACACATATTTTTACTATTTATTATATGAGGTGAGATTAGTGAAACAATTTAGCATAGAAGACAAAAACATCTTTAACGAATTTTTTAGAAAGTATCCTCCACAAAATTCCGAATACACTTTCACAAACCTTTACATGTGGAATCATTATTATAACCTTTATTATGAAATCATCAACGATTGCCTTTGTCTTATCTCTCAAAGGGACAACATTACTGCTATTCTGCCGCCGATAGGTGATGAATTAAATATAATAAGGGCTTTTGAGGTGTTATATAAAAGATATAAAGACGAGGGTTCAAATACATTGTTGGAGAGATTCCCAGAAAAGCTGGCTAAAAAAATAAGCGAAATATTCTGTATAGAAATGGAGCTTGATGAAGATAATAGCGACTACGTGTACAATACCAGTGACCTCATAAACCTCTCCGGCCGTAAATATCATGCCAAAAAGAACCACGTAAACCGTTTTAAAAAACTATATAACTATAGTATCGAAACTCTAAACGAAACCAATATCATGGAATGTCTGTATTTTACGGAAAAATGGCTTCAGGATAAAGATATTCAAGAAAATCCTGGTCTTCTAGATGAATTCCAATCTATTAAGACCTTTTTTGAAAGCTATCGATATTTTGACGTAAAGGGTATTGTTATACGGATTGGAGGAAAGGTGGAAGCATATACCTTCGGCGAACTACTAAATCCCGAAACTGCTGTGATACATATTGAAAAGGCAAATCCGGATATACCAGACCTCTATGCATTTATAAATCAATGCTTTGCAGAAAAGGTATGGTCGCACATACCTTATATTAACCGAGAGCAAGATATGGGTATACCCGGTTTAAGAAGAGCCAAACAATCCTACCATCCAGTAAAAATGGTTTACAAGTATAAAGGGCAGATATAATTTCTGTCCTTTTCTTTTATAAGATTGTTATAACCAAACATCTCGTATAAAATAGTCTCGGCGGCCTTTAAATGCTTGTACACTGTATCGGTAGAATTATAGCATTTTATAGATATACCATTACACAAAATAAGGTCCTGTTCCTTAAACTCCTTCATATTCACACAGCAATAGTTAATATAGCCGGTCGTTTCTCCACCGGTCCCACTTTGCCTTAATTTCAAAGGCATCATTATTATATCTTTTCTAAAAGGTACTGGAAGATATAACTTTTTCCCTAATATTCTGCTACATTCTTCTCTTAAAGCATCCAGATCCACAGCAAAATACCACGCCATATATTTTAGAACATATTTAACCTTTCTTGGTACATCATATTTATTTCCAGAAATATCTATCAACACGACAGAAGCTCTGCTATTAAACAACTTAGGTATTATTGCACATATCTGATCGGCCTTTATAGGAATATTTAACACCTTTTACCACCTCAAATATATTATATATCGAACTTATGTTCGTGTCAACTGTCCTTTCGATAACAATTAAAAATAATAAAAATTATGTTGACATATTAAACATTTTTTAATATACTTGTTGCATAAATCAATAATGCAAACTCTTATCGAGAGCGGTGGAGGGACTGGCCCGATGAAACCCGGCAACCGGCATCAGGCACGGTGCTAAATCCAGCAGGGTTATCCCTGAAAGATGAGAGAGGAACACACCTCTTTCAAGAGAGGTTTTTTTGTTGTAAATAAAGATGTAAAAAAGACGGAGGAGTAAAATGATAAAAATACAAAATTTATCAAAGATATACGATGCTGGAGGTCAAAAAGTAATAGCATTAGACAATATCAATTTGACCATCAAAGATGGCAGTATATTTGGGATCATTGGTTTAAGCGGTGCTGGTAAATCTTCTTTAGTAAGATGTATAAACAGGCTTGAAGAACCCACTAGCGGCCGCATATACATCGATGATATAGATATTACTTCTCTGGATAAAAAAAGCTTAAGAGAAGCCCGCAAAAAAATCGGCATGATCTTCCAGCACTTTAACCTGCTGTCAAATGCCACCGTCTTTGAAAATGTAGCTTTTCCTCTTATGATAGCAGGTTATCCGAAAAAAAAGATAAAAGAAAGGGTATATGAGCTGCTGCGGCTAGTAGATCTGGAAGAAAAGTCCCAGGCCTATCCCTCACAGCTAAGCGGCGGGCAAAAGCAAAGGGTCGGTATAGCAAGGGCATTGGCCAACCATCCTCGAATTCTCCTGAGTGATGAAGCTACCTCAGCACTGGATCCCAAGACCACCAAGTCTATTCTCCATTTGCTAAAGGATATAAATAGAAAATTTGGCATCACAATTGTAATAATCACACATGAAATGGACGTCATAAAAGAGATATGCGATGAAGTGGCTGTTATTGAAAATGGAAAAATAATTGAACAGGCCAGCGTAGTGGATTTATTTACCAATCCATCAGCAGATACTACCAGGACTTTTATCGAAGATATAACGGAGAGTTTACCTGAAAGTATAAAAATCAGTAGTAAGCCCGATGAAAAATTTGTAAAAATAAGTTTTAGGGGATCTATCACCAGTGAACCTGTCATCTCCAGGATGATAAAAAAATTTGATGTGGACGTAAATATAATCAAAGGTAGCGTAGACAATGTCAGAGATATATCTATAGGCAAACTTCTCATAAGTATTACAGGTAATCCTGATAACATCTTGCACTCCATTGAATACTTAAAGGAAACCGGCTTGAAAGTAGAGGTGTTAACAAATGAGCTTGTTGACAGATGAACTCGTAAATTTATATAATATCATAGCTCCATCCTTGCTCCAGACCATTTACATGGTATTTTTCTCTACGCTCTTTTCTGTCCTTATAGGAGCACCATTGGGAATTATCTTAGTAATAACACGTGAAGGAAATATATGGGAGAAACCTCGCTTGAACAACATACTGGGGTTCATTATAAACATGGCAAGATCTGTTCCTTTCATTATCCTCATGATTGCCATATTCCCGCTTTCCAGATTGATCGTAGGTACTACCATTGGGACTACAGCCGCTATTGTTCCCTTGGCTTTATCAGCGACGCCTTTCGTAGCAAGGGTAATAGAAAATTCATTGCTGGAAGTAGATTGGGGCATCATAGAAGCTTCTCTATCCATGGGCGCATCAATACCCCAAATCATATTTAAAGTACTGCTCCCCGAAGCGAGATCTTCACTGGTTCTCGGAATTACCCTTACAATAATAAACATCATAGGCTATTCAGCCATGGCCGGTGCCATCGGCGGTGGGGGATTGGGCGATCTTGCTATAAGGTACGGTTACATGAGGTTTCAGACTGATGTATTGATTGCTACTATAGTAATACTTGTTTTATTGGTTCAGGCAATCCAATCCGCAGGCAATTATATTGCAACAATATTAAATAAAAAGTAAAGGAGGAACAAAATTGAAAAAATTTTTATCAATTTTCTTGGTATTATACCTTGTACTGTTTTTAATAACAGGATGTGTCAACAAAACAACAGCTGGCTCCGGTAGCAATTCATCTTCAAGCACAAATAATGCTGCCAACAATAAAAGTAAAACCGAAGTAGTACTTAAGGTAGGGGCATCCCCTGTCCCTCACGCCGAAATATTGGCTTTTGTCAAGCCAATGCTGGAAAAACAGGGCATAAAGCTAGAAATACAGGAAATGACAGATTATGTAACACCTAATGAAGCAGTTTACGACAAACAGTTGGATGCAAATTTCTTCCAGCATAAACCCTATCTCGATGAATTTAACAAGGAAAAAGGAACAAATCTAGTTGCCGTTACTAAAGTTCATATAGAACCCATGGGTCTGTATTCAACCAAAATCAAAAAAATCAGTCAACTAAGAGACGGAGCAACCATCGCTATACCCAATGATCCAACTAATTCAGGTAGAGCATTGCTCCTATTGCAGAAATACAATATCATCAAGTTAAGAAAAGGCGCTCCTCTTACAGCAACGCAAAAGGATATTGTAGACAATCCAAAACACATCAAATTTCAAGAGCTTGATGCCGCTCAACTACCTCGTGTATTACAAGATGTAGATGGCGCTATAATAAACGGCAATTACGCCCTTGACGCTAAATTAAACCCGCTAAAAGACGCTTTGATAATAGAAGATAAAGATTCTCCTTATGCCAATATACTGGTAACAAGGCCTGATAATAAAGATAACCCCGCAATTAAAGCATTGGCAAAAGCCTTAAATTCTCCCGAAGTAAAGAAATTTATTGAGGATAAATACAAAGGCGCCATCGTACCAGCATTTTAAAAAGTTTCTTCTTAAATTTCATTCTGGTATATTACCTCCTGTATTTGACTAATAATAAACATAGAAATAAATTTATAAGGAGGTAATCATAATGCCACAACAGCATATCCATTGCAGCGTAAATAACTGCCATTATTGGGGTTCAGGCAATATATGCCAGGCCAATGAAATTCTTGTTACATCAGATAAAGTAGCTAACGAAAAAGGCGAATCATTTGATGCACCCCGAAATGCTGCTACAATGGCCACAACACCTGTAAGCACATGTATGGAAACATGCTGCAAGACGTTTACCGATAAAAACACCGGTAACTATAATGCAGATGGTGTATACAGGCGCTAAAAAGAGTTCCTATCAGGAACTCTTTTTTGTTTTTTGTTAAGCTGCTATAGTCTATTGCAACTTAATAAAAAAATTTCTATAGTAATACTTTACAATAGTTTTATAATAATGTATAATAATGGTAAATAAAACTTGATGTGGAATTATAATACCATATCGTAAGGGGGAAACGTGATGGAAGATGCAGAAATCATGATCTCCATTGGAGAAATGGCAGAAAGATTTAATACCACCATTCAAACCATACGATGGTATGAAAAAGAACTAAACCTTAATATACCGAGGAATGAGCTGGGACAGCGGATATTTGGTAAAGCAGAGATAGAACTTTTCGAAAAAATATTTTTTTTAAAAGAGCAAGGACTTAATCTAAAAGCCATAAAGAAAATACTGGAAAACAATAATGTCATTGAACAGACCCCACAAACTGATATTGTAGCAAAAGATAATTCCACGGAGATAGCGCTATACAACAATTTTATCGATTACATGGAAGCATTTAAATCTCAACTGATGGACGAAATACGCCAAGAAAATACACAAAGCAGAATGTACATAATCAACACCATTAATGATATAAAAACCGAAATCGCAGCAACCAATATGGAATTTGATAAAGTCGATAAATTTATAGAAGAATGGAGGCAAAGGCAAAAAGGATCGCAAAAAAAATCAATATTAGCGAGGATTTTTAGCAAATAACACCGAAACGTAATATTCATTTATTAACCTGTCTAATAATAAACTAAAACTATTTACGTAATCAAAAGGTATGTTCCACTCAAGTAATCGATTAAGCCAGCCTTTTCCCCGTTCTATTATTTCTTTCAGTACATTAATATTTGCATCATTGCCATCATAAAATCCATAATAGTTATTTATTGTCTGAACGATATAAGGATCAAACTGTGTACCGCTACACCTACATATTTCTTTGATAACGGCTTTAAAATCTAACGCTTTCCTGTAAGGCCTTATCATATACATAGCATCAAAAGCATCTGCTATAGACACAATTTTAGCGCCTAAAGGCACCGACTTACCCTTGACCCCAAAATACCCTTTCCCATCAAATCTTTCGTGATGATACCTGACAATAGGAATGATATCTTTGAGCACTTTATATTCATCACTTACAATTTTTACACCGTAAATTGGATGCTTTTTTATTTCCAACCATTCTACAGGGCTTAACGGCCCCTTTTTATTAAGTATATCATTGCTTATCTTCGTCTTACCAACATCGTGAAGTAATGCCCCGGTAATAAATAGCTCTATTTCTTCTTCGTCTAAGTTTAACGCTTCGCAGATAAGAGCAGTATAAAAAGCAGTATTATTCATGTGATCAAACAACGCCTTTGAATAATCACGTATTCGCAAAAAGTTAGTATTAAATTTGATATAAATTATTGGAGGGTGTGGTAATAAATACCCCCCCCCCCCCCCCATTCCACATTTTTCATCATTTGTAATATCCTCCAAAGCAACTTTTTTACAAATGTGATTATAATATAATTATAGCACAAAAAAGGGCGCAAAAGCACCCCTAAGTAATAAAATAATGGAATATTTCATTATTTTGCTACATCATTTCTTCAATTTATAGGGAATTTCTGGCTGATGAAATGTCCACCACGACGCAGAACTAACGTCAGCAATGGCTACCAGCCTTATCAAGGATACAAGCAACGACCATAACGTACCATGATTTTTCATTTTTACTCCCCCTCATTTTTATAATATGTTAACAGGATGATGTTTTTTTAACGTATATTCTAAATTCTACTCCATCATCCAGGTTAACAGCCTCTATTTTTCCACCCTTAGCTGAAAGCAAAGAGTTTGCTATATAAAGTCCTACTCCACGGCCCTCCTTTTGCTTTGTGCTAAAGCCATAGTCAAATATATTATACCTTATTTCCTCCGGAATATTTGGCCCTTTATTATATACATCAAAATGATAATAAATTTCATCCTCATACACCTTTATGTATATAATCTTTTCTTCCTCCCCTTCAACAGCTTCTATGGCATTATCAATTACATTGCCCAAAATTTGCGTGATCTCATGGGGCATTAAATCAAGATACTCTAATTGACTCCTTACATCAAATCTCATATCTATATTTTTAATCTTAGCAATAGAATACTTTGAATTCAAAAGAGCATTCACAGCTATATCTTTTGTCTTAAATATATTTTCAAATTTTTTCAGCTCCGTAAACATTTCCTGTATATACTTCATTGCTTCATCTGGCATATTAATAGATAAAAGTCCATATATGACCTGTATATTGTTTAAAAAATCATGCCTTTGCACCCTCAGGCTTTTATTTATCTCCTCCAGGTTTTTATAATTTATCTCTCTTATCATGTGCTCATTTTCAGTCTCTATCATCTTAAATATATTCCTTATCATTATAATACCATAAATTGCAAATAATAGCAATACTACGTCCATAACTATTAAGCCAACAAGTCCTGTGTTATAATCCATAACCCCTGTAAAAATGTAATAGTAGCCAAAATTTATCAACGCCAATAACAACAACAAAACAACTATATACACAATAATTGACATAAATTTTTCTTTCATGGTTTTCCTTCTTTCACCTATGCACTGGTTATGGTTATATTAAACCTGCGCAAAATAAAATATATGATAACCATATACAATAACTGAGGCACAAAGACCACAAATTCCCACAGCTGATTGTTCATAACTTCACTTAAAGTTTTGTGCAAAACCTTCAATACCAAATATATTGACAGTTGTTCTATGAAGCCATATACAACAACGGTTATGACAAGTGCTACAAACACCAGTTTAAAATCAATTTTAAATAAATAAGCGACTATCAAAATACACATAAAAATCTGCAGTATAGAATGCAACAATGAATATATATGTATCTGCCTTATAACAAAGGTAGCAAAACCCTGCAATACACTTGCTACCAATATTTTTTTTAAATTTAATTTTCTATCTAATAACTGCAACACTACCAACAGCGTCACAAAAGTTTCAGGTATGGTAATAATAAACACATCAATAAGTTCATAAGTCATGGGTCCACCCCCTTCCCAGCTGCTAATTTAGCAAATAACGTATCAAAGACTTGTGTAACATAAAAACCCAAAGGGGTTATAAAAAAGGCCTGAAAAAGCATAGCAATGCTTATACTAATAGATAAAACTCTGTAATCACGCGTATACAGGATAAACACAGCTATAAAAGTCATCATTACAAATAATAATGATGTGACTTTATATCGAAAACGCAATTCATCAGCTATAGGTTTAATTGATATCTGTGAAGGAGCATAAAAAAAGCAAGCAATTCCTATTAAAGAAAAAAGAATGTATATGTGATGTAATTTAATATAATTTGTTATTATCATATAATTTGCAATTATTCCTGACAATGGGTATAAAATAATAGAAAAGGTATAACATGAACCAAAAGTTGTACAATGAGCTCCACCGGATATGAGCTTAAAGACTCCAGCCACCAGCACTATCACAAGCGTTTCAATAAAAATTCCTAAAATAAGAGCAATGATCAGGATGGTAATTACTTCTATTAAACTCTCCAGGATAAGCTGGAGACCGAGGTACACGTAATCCCTCTGTTCCTCGTTTAATGGTATTTTATTCTCTATATATTCCAATATTTTTCGTGCCACCTTTTCCATGCGCTTGCCTTCCTTTTATATATCCTTTTAACCATTGCCCATGACTATAATTCTACAAAGTTTTACAAAATCCTTCTTTTTATATAAAAAAAAAGACCCCTGTAATGGGGCTTATTGCACATCTGCAAATAGTTCATACTTTAACTTTTCCTATATCCCTTCTATACTGTATACCCTTAAAATCAATGCGATCTATATTATCATATGCTTTTGCCCGGGCTTCCAACAGTGTATCGCCAATAGCCGTAACAGCTAAGACGCGCCCACCAGCCGTCAACACCTTATCACCATCCGCTTTTGTCCCGGCATGAAATACCATCACATCATCATCTACCTCGTCAAGCCCACTTATCTCAAAACCTGTCTGATATTTACCAGGATAGCCACCCGAAGCTGCGACAACACATATAGCAGTTTTATCCAGCCATTTAACCTGTATACTATTCAACCTCTCTTCGATAACTGCATCCATGATATCAACAATATCGGTATCTAAAAGCGGTAATATGACCTGGGTTTCAGGATCTCCAAAACGAGCATTAAATTCCAGCACCTTAGGCCCGTCCTCTGTCAGCATAAGGCCTGCATATAGCACCCCTTTATATTTCCTACCCTCCATATCTAAAGCCTTTATAACAGGTTTTAAGATCTTCTCCATCACATCTGTATTTATTTCATCGCTGTAATAAGGGTTGGGCGCTATGTTGCCCATGCCACCGGTATTAGGCCCCATATCGCCATCGTATATCCTCTTGTAATCCATAGCGCTCACCATGGGAATCACCGTCTTCCCATCGGTAAAAGCCAGCACAGAAGCCTCTCTGCCTTCTAAAAATTCCTCAATTATGACGGTATCACCTGATTTGCCAAAAATCCTCTTTAACATTATATCTTCAAGAGCCTTTTGAGCTTCTTCTCTATCATCAGCTATGATAACGCCTTTACCCTGTGCCAGCCCGTCGGTTTTAATCACCGTAGGGTACTGAATATCGTCCAGATATTTTACGGCTTCTTCATAATTGTCAAATGCTTTAAATCTAGCCGTAGGGATATTATACTTTTGCAGTAGCAACTTTGCAAAGTACTTGCTCCCCTCTATAACTGCTGCATCTCTAGAAGGTCCAAATATCCTGAGACCACGCTTTACAAATACATCAACGATACCCTTCATAAGAGGGACCTCAGGACCTACTACTGTCAAATCTACGGCATTTTCTTGTGCAAAGTCCGCCAATTCATCTACAGCATCTGCAGGTATATCCACACACTGAGCAATACGGGCTATTCCAGCGTTACCAGGAGCACAATATATTTTATCTACCCTGGGGCTCTGCGCTACTTTCCAGGCAATAGCGTGTTCCCGGCCACCGCCTCCAACGACTAATACTTTCATCATAAAACCTCCTTAGTGTCTGAAATGTCTGATACCTGTGAACACCATAGCAATACCGTATTTATTGGCAGCTTCAATGGACTCCTCATCCCTTATAGACCCTCCTGGTTGAATTATTGCAGTAACCCCAGCTTTTGCAGCAGCTTCCACCACATCAGAAAATGGGAAAAACGCATCAGATGCCATTACAGAACCCTTGGACTTTTCTCCCGCCTGCCTTATAGCATTTTCAGCTGCCCATATCCTGCTTACCTGTCCCGGCCCTATTCCTACAGTCTGCCCATCCTTTGCCAGCACAATCGCATTAGACTTGACATACTTTACAACCTTCCAGCTAAAGAGTAGGTCTTCCATTTCCTTCTCCGTAGGTTTTCTATTTGTAACAACCTTAAGCTGATCCATATCAAGGTTTACCGTATCCATATCCTGTACCAGCAATCCACCATTTACTTTTTTCATATCAAACCGTGACGTTTCTGGCCTGCTCATATCCAGCTTGAGTATTCTCACGTTTTTCTTTTTCTTCAGAATATTAAGAGCATCATCATCATAATCTGGTGCCACAATTATCTCCAAAAATAGCTCGTGCATCTTTTCTGCTGTTCTGTAATCAACTTTACGGTTTAATGCTACTATGCCTCCGAAGATAGAAACAGGATCGCATTCATAGGCCTTCATATAAGCCTCAAATATATTATCAGCTATACCCACACCGCAGGGATTGGCATGTTTTAAAGCCACAACAGCTGGACCGTCAAATTCCTTAACAAGCTCAATAGCCGCATTGGCATCGTTTATATTGTTAAAAGAGAGCTCTTTGCCATGGAGTTGAACCGCATTTACAATGTTTGATGACTTATTTCCTATCTCCCTGTAAAAAGCAGCGCTCTGATGAGGATTCTCTCCATACCTAAGATCCTGCACCTTTTCAAAGGTCAACGTTAATATTTCGGGATACTTCTCATATCCCACCTGCTTTTTCATGTAATCAGCAATGAGCGTGTCGTAATGGCTCGTGTGTATAAATACTTTAGCAGCAAGCCTGAAACGAGTCTGATAGCTTACATCACCGGTGGTCTTCAATTCCTCCAGCACGGTCTTATAATCCTCGGGATCCACTATCACCACCACATATTTATAATTTTTGGCCGCTGCTCTGAGCATACTGGGGCCCCCGATATCGATATTTTCAATAGCCTCTTCCAGCGTAACACCTTCTTTTAACACGGTTTCTTTAAAGGGATAAAGGTTCACCACTACCATATCAATGGGTTTTATGCCGAGTTTCTCAATTTGGGCCATATGATCGGGATTATCCCTCACTGCTAAAAGTCCACCGTGAATGTTGGGATGCAATGTTTTAACACGCCCGTCCATTATCTCAGGAAAACCAGTCACATCGGATATATTTATGACATTTATACCGCTTTCCTTTAAGGCCTTAGCTGTCCCACCTGTAGATATGATCTCCACACCCATACCTGCCAGTTCTCTGGCAAAATCAATAATTCCCTCTTTATTCGATACGCTTATCAATGCTCTTTTAATCAATTTCATCCCTCCAATAATTATTTTTTATAATTACGACTGTGATATATATACCTTTCTGCCCCGAATCTTTAATCTTCCCTCAAAAAAATATTTAATAGCTTTTGGCAACAATCGATGTTCGTGTTCTAGTATCCTTCTGGCAAGGGTTTCAGGGGTATCATCGTCTTTTACCTCTACCGCTTGCTGAAATATTATAGGTCCTGTATCCGTTCCCGCATCTACAAAGTGTACGGTGCAACCGCTCACTTTCACACCATAATCTATAGCCGCTTTGTGTACCCTTTCACCATAATAACCCTTGCCACAAAAAGACGGTATAAGAGATGGATGAATATTGATGATCTTTCCTTGAAATCTCTCAACAAATTCACTGCTCAGTATAGTTAAAAATCCCGCCAGCACCACCAGGTCCGGTTTAAAAGCTTCTACAGTTTCCAAAAGCTTACGGTCAAAATTCTGCTTGCCCAGCTCCTTCCTGGGTATGCAAATGGCCTCTATACCGTTTAGCCGTGCCCGTTCCAGAGCATACGCGCCGGGCCTATCCGATATAACCGCTGCTATATCTATATTCAGATAACCAGAATTGACGTTATCAATAATGGACTGGAGGTTTGTGCCACTGCCCGAAACCAAAACTACTACCCTATTCATATCTCTACACCTTTCTTATCTGTGACAATACCAATTATATAGGCATTATCGCCATAGTCTTTAAGGGCTTTCACTATATCATCGGCTGCACCCTGATCCACCACCAGTACCATACCTATTCCCATATTAAACGTCCTGTACATCTCAAGTTCAGGAACATCTCCCAGCTTCTGTATAAGGTCAAAGATAGGTGGTATCTCATAAGCGCCCTTAAAAATCTTAACTCCCAATCCATGTGGCAATATCCTTGGAATATTTTCAATGAAGCCTCCGCCTGTTATATGTGCTATACCTTTTATTTCATAGCCGCGAGACCTTAAAAATTTTAATGTCTTTACATAAATCCTGGTAGGCTTTATAAGTTCTTCTCCCAAAGTGCAACCCAATTCTGGTATATAATCTGATACGGAATAGTGATTCATGTTAAAAAACACATGTCTTACCAATGTATAACCATTGCTATGAATTCCGCTGGATACCAGCCCTATCAGCGCATCACCTGCTCGTATATTCTTGCCGTCAATTATAGCATCCTTTTCCACTGCTCCCACGCAAAAACCCACGAGATCGTAATCCTCTTTAGCATATATACCTGAAAGTTCAGCGGTTTCACCACCTATCAGTGCGCACTCTGCCTGCTTACACCCTTCAGCCACACCTTTTACTATTTCAGCAACCAGTTCTGCCCTCAAAAGACCTATGCCTACATAATCCAGAAAAAATAGCGGCTGAGCTCCATGACACGCCACATCATTGGCGCACATAGCTACACAGTCGATGCCTACTGTATCATGCTTTTCCATCATCTGCGCTATCTTGAGCTTCGTGCCCACTCCATCGGTGCCCGAAACCAGCACCGGATTTTTGAAACCTTTTACCTCAAAAAGTCCACCAAAGCTACCTATACCACCTATAACGCCATCTATAAAAGTAGCCCGCGTATAACCCTTAATGAGCTCTACCACTCTGTTGCCTTCGTCTATGTTTACACCTGCCTCTTTGTAATCTGCCATAATATACCTCCATTATCCATTAGATAGTTGAAAAATCATCAAATATGAATTTGCTGCCTTCTTCAGGTACTTTAATAGGATAATTCCCGTCAAAGCATCCTGTGCAAAATCCCTTATCTTTAAAACAGCTCAACAACCCTTCCATGCTCAAATAGCCAAGGCTGTCGGCACCGATCATCTTCCTTATATCCTCTACCGACGCCTTAGAACCTATAAGTTCTTTTTTAGACGGGGTATCTATACCGAAGTAGCAAGGAAATTTGACTGGTGGTGCGCTTATCCTTAAGTGCACCTCTTTTGCGCCCGCATTTCTCAACATTGCCACAAGCCTTTTGCTGGTAGTTCCCCTAACGATAGAATCGTCTACCAGCACAATCTTCTTGCCTTTTACCATCTCTGACATCACATTAAGCTTAAGTCTTACCGCGATTTCCCTGTGAATCTGATCTGGCTGTATAAATGTCCTGCCCACATACTTGTTCTTTATAAGACCTTCTCCATATGGAATACCCGATACTTCTGAGTAACCTAAAGCGGCAGGGATACCCGAATCAGGCACCGGAACAATAAGGTCCGCATCCACGGGGTACTCCAATGCCAACCTCCTACCCATTTCCTGCCTTACCGAGTACACGCTGACATCCCTTATGACGCTGTCAGGTCTGGCAAAATATATATACTCAAATATACAAAAAGCCTCTTTTTTTGATCCATCGTACTCATACGTCTTTATGCCTTCTTTGCTTATTTCTATAATCTCCCCGGGGGATATCTCCCTTACCAGCTTAGCACCTATAATGTCCAGTGCACAGCTCTCTGATGCAAAACAATATGAATCATCCATAAGACCTAAGCAAAGAGGTCTCAACCCATTAGGATCTTTTACAGCATAGATAGCTTCATTGGTCATTATAATAAGGGAATAAGCGCCTTTGATCTTTTTCATAGCCATCTTTATAGCTTCTACCATGCCATTTGCTATATATTTTACTATAAGGTGTATTATTACCTCCGTATCCGTTGACGTTTGAAAAATACTGCCACTATCCTCCAGTTCTTTTCTCAGCTCATCAGCATTGATAAGGTTGCCATTGTGAGCTAAAGCCAAATACCCGTTTTTATATCTAACAACTATAGGCTGTGCATTGTAAATCTGATTTAACCCCGTAGTAGAATAGCGCACATGGCCTACAGCTATATGACCTTTTAAGTGCAAAATGTTTTTTTCATCGAAAACCTCTGTCACAAGACCGTTCCCTTTGTGATAGTTGATCTTTTTACCATCAGATACGGCAATGCCTGCACTTTCCTGACCCCTGTGCTGCAATGCGTGCAAGGCATAATAGGTTATACGAGCGGTATCATGACCATTTATATCATAAATCCCAAAAATGCCGCACGCTTCTTTTAGCCCATTATACTGCTGATTTTCTCTCTCCATTGAGACTCAATCTCCTCTATCTTTATATCAATAAGCCTTTTTCCGTTCAAATCAATCATTAAACTATTTCCATCCACTCTACCAATTTTTTCTACAGGCACATCGTATTTTTTAGCTATATCTTCTATCTTATGCCAATTGTTTTCATCGGCACTCAAAATGATTCGGGATTGAGATTCACCAAACAACAGTCCATCAGGCCTTATATCCGAATCCAGTTTTATCTGTGCTCCAATTTTCCCTGATATACAGCTTTCGGCTATGGCTACTGCCAGACCGCCCTCACTTACATCGTGAGCTGATTTTATAAGTCCCTGATTTATGGCATCCCGTATAAAGCTCTGCACTCTTTTTTCAAAATTCAGGTCAATTAAAGGCGCATTGCCTTTTTCCAGCCCATATATCTCCTTGAGGTATTCTGTTCCACCCAATTCGCAGAGGTTTTTGCCTGCCAGAATTATTACATCACCTTTATCTTTAAAACCCTGGGTGGTCACATGATTCAGGTTTTCCAGAAGGCCTACCATCCCTATAACCGGTGTGGGATATATGGCTTTCCCCTGGGATTCATTGTAAAAACTCACATTGCCGCTTATAACAGGAATGCCCAGTACTTCGCAGGCTTCTTTTATCCCAAGTATGGCTTCGCGGAATTGCCAGTAAACTTCTTTTTTCTCAGGATTGCCGAAGTTTAATCCATCTGTTATGGCCATCGGAATGGCACCACTGACTGAAAGATTCCTGGCTGCTTCAGCCACAGCTATCTTTGCCCCTTCTCTAGGGTTAAGATAGCAGTACAACCCGTTGCAGTCGATGGTCATGGCGATACCCTTATTTTTGCCCTTTATCCTCAATACTGCCGCATCTGACCCGGGTATTACCACAGTATCTGTCCTAACCATATAATCGTACTGCTTATAAACCCACTCCTTGCTGCATATATCCAAAGAACTCATAAGCCTCAGCAGCACGTCATTATAATCCGAAGGCAACGGTATTGAATCAATATCCAGATTATTCAAGTCATCCTGATACGAAGGTTTCTCATATTCCCTCTCGTACACAGGGGCATTTGCCAGAGATTTTGCAGGTACTCTCGCCACCACTTCTCCTCTGTCTTTAACCGTCAGCATTCCATCATCTGTTACCACACCTATAACCGCTGCATGCAATCCCCATTTGTCAAATATGTCCATTACTTCCTTTTCTCTACCCTTTTTGACGACTACCAGCATTCTCTCCTGAGATTCAGACAACATAACTTCAAAGGGCGTCATACCTGTCTCCCGTTTTGGCACCTTGTCTATATCTATTTCTATTCCTGTGCCAGCTCTTGCCGCCATTTCACAGCTAGAGGAGGTTATACCAGCAGCGCCCATATCCTGTATGCCTACCACAGCGTCAGATTCAAATAACTCCAGACAGGCCTCCAGCAGCAATTTTTCCATAAAAGGATCCCCAACCTGAACCGCAGGCCTTTTCTCCTCTGATTTCTCGCTTAATTCCTCAGAAGCAAAACTGGCACCGCCTATGCCATCCCTTCCGGTAGTAGAACCCACCAACATTACGGTGTTGCCAACGCCGCTAGCCACACCTTTTTTTATCTTGTTTTTGTTCATTATACCCACGCTCATGGCATTGACCAGAGGATTACCTTTATAGCTCTCATTAAAATATACTTCTCCAGCTATTGTGGGTATACCCATACAGTTACCATATCCCGCTATCCCTGCCACCACGCCGTTAAAAATATACTTGACCCTGTCATCGTCAAGGTTGCCAAAGCGCAATGAATCAAGCGTTGCAATAGGCCTTGCACCCATAGTGAATATATCGCGCAATATACCTCCTACTCCCGTAGCAGCGCCTTGATATGGCTCTATAGCAGAGGGGTGATTATGACTCTCAACTTTCATTACAATGGCATCGTCATCGCCTATATCAATAATACCCGCATTCTCTCCAGGACCTTGCAAAACGTAAGGTCCTTTTGTAGGCAAAAGCTTCAACAACGCCTTAGAATTTTTATAGCCGCAATGTTCTGACCACATGACGCTGTACATGCCCAATTCCACGATGTTGGGTTCCCTACCAAGTATATCCTTTATCATCTCATATTCGCTGTCAGTAAGGCCCAGTTTGATCCATATCTTTTCCTGCTCCATTTGCACCCTCCAATCTTAAAGCAGATATTCCACAACCGATTCAAAAATCGCCCTTCCGTCTTCACTGCCTAATATGCTCTCAGATGCCCTCTCTGGATGTGGCATCATGCCAAGTACATTTTTATTTTCATTTAAGACGCCGGCAATGCGATCAACAGAGCCATTGACGTCTTCTAAATACCTGAATGCTATTAAACCTTTATCTTTGAGCTTTTCAAGGGTATCATTATCTACATAATAATTGCCTTCTCCATGAGCAATAGGAATATTTAGGATTTGACCCGATTTGAGTTTTTTTGTGAAAGGTGAATCAGTGTTCACAGCCTGTATTTGAACAGTATCACATATGAACTTCAAATTTTTATTTCGCCTTAAAACCCCTGGTAACAATCCGGCTTCTGTCAGAATTTGAAATCCGTTGCATATGCCTATAATAGGCACACCTTTTTTTGCCGCATCTATCACGCTGTTCATAACGGGCGAAAATCGGGCAATAGCACCTGCCCTTAAATAATCGCCATATGAAAAGCCACCTGGGAGCACTATCAGATCCAGATCACTTATGTCAGTATCTTTATGCCATACATACCTGGTATCAACAGATAGTACGTCCTTTAAAACGTGATAGCAGTCTACATCACAATTAGAGCCCGGAAAAACCACTACCCCTGCCTTCATCTTTACACCTCCGTTATCTCAAAGGTGTAATCCTCAATAACAGGATTAGCCAGCAGCTTTTCGCACATCTCTTTAACCTTCTCTTCTGCCGTCTTCATTTCTTGCTCATCGATCAAAATTTCGATATATTTTCCCACTCTCACATCCTGGACATTTCCAAAACCCAAAGTCTGAAGTGACCCTTTTATAGCTTGACCCTGCGGATCTGATATGCCTTTTTTTAACGTAACTTTTATCTTCGCTATCATGATTTACCTCCTATTCGCCAATTACCCTTCTTAAAACCTCTTGATATGCCTCTTCAACACCGCCCATGTCTCTTCTGAACCTATCTTTGTCCAGTTTTTCCATGGTTTTTGCATCCCAGAACCTGCAGGTATCAGGAGAAATCTCGTCAGCCAGGACAATCTTATCACCGTATCTGCCAAACTCTAGCTTAAAATCGGCTAATATAATTTCTTTCTTTAATAAATACTCTGTCAATATTTCGTTAACTTTTAGTGAATACTCCTTTATCACCTTTACCTCTTCTTCTGTTGCAAGACCCATGGCTTTAATATGGTCCTCATTTATGAATGGATCTCCCAGCTCATCATTTTTATAGCAAAACTCCAGAACAGTACAATTAAGCCTTGTCCCTTCTTTAATACCCAATCTCTTAGAAAGACTACCTGCCGCGTAATTCCTGATCAGCACTTCTACAGGCACGATTTTTACGGCTTTGACCAGCATCTCCCGGTCAGATAGTAATTTTTCAAAGTGGGTGGGAACACCTCTGTCTTCCAGCATCTTAAAGAAAAATGCCGACATCTTATTGTTCACTATTCCTTTATCTATTATAGTACCTTTTTTCAGACCATTAAACGCTGTCGCATCATCTTTATATTCTACTACATAGAGATCAGGATCGCTGGTCCTATAAACCTTTTTCGCCTTGCCTTCGTACAACATCTCCAATTTTTCCATTTAAAACACCTCATTTCTTATTTCATTATCTTTTTTTATAACATCCTGTGCCATTTTATCTCTATACGCTGCTATTTTTTCGGATAATTCTGGATATTTTAAGGCCAATATCTGAATTGCTAAAAGCGCAGCGTTCTCGGCACCATCAATAGCCACCGTAGCCACAGGTATTCCCTTGGGCATTTGTACCATAGAAAGTAGCGAATCCATGCCATCCATCGTAGAGGATTTTACAGGAACACCTATGACCGGCAATGTGGTCATAGCCGCCAAAACCCCCGCCAGATGAGCCGCTTTACCTGCTGCTGCAATTATAACTTCATAACCTTTCCCCGCAGCACCTTTTGCAAAGTCAGCAGCAACATCTGGCGTCCTATGCGCCGATATTATCCTGACGTCAAATTGCACATCAAATTCTTTTAACACGTTTATACACTTTTTCATCAAAGGCAAATCCGAATCGCTGCCCATGACAACAGCTACTTTTGGCATAATATTCCCTCCTTTAAATACTGAAGTTCGATATTGCTATCGAACTTCAGTGGTCAACCTCTTTATGCTTTTAAAAACGCATATCGCAAGATAAATAGTATTGTAAATATATACATCATGGGGTGCACTTCTTTAGCTTTCCCCTTAACGATTTTAACCAAGGTGTAGAATATAAATCCTGCAGCAATCCCATTGGTTATGTTGTAAGTAAATGGCATGAGCACAACTGTCATGAAAGCGGGCAATGCTTCTGAAAAGTCATCAAAGTTTATACTCGTTACTGCGCCGAGCATCAAAACTCCCACTATTATCAGCGCCGGAGCAGTTGCCTGAGCCGGGACAATGCCTACGATAGGCGCAAAGAATAACGCCAAAAAGAACATTATTGATGTTACAACTGAAGCCAGACCTGTCCTTCCACCTGCGCTTATACCGGCCGTGCTTTCTACATACGTCGTCACATTGCTCGTACCCAGAAGAGCACCCATAGATGTAGCTATCGCGTCAGCAAATAAAGCCCTGTCCATCTTGGTAGGAAATCTACTTCCCTTCTTAATCTCACCATTAACGTCATCAAATACGTTAGTCCTTCTTGCAGTACCTATAAAGGTTCCTATGGTGTCAAAAGTATCTGCAAGGCTAAATGCAACTATAATCGTTATAACTCCTAAAATACCGACTTCAGGTCTAAATAAATGAGCAAAGTCTAGCTTAAGAAATGTAGGTGCAAGGCTAGGAGGCAGTGATACAATAGCTGTAGGGACCTTTGAGATACCCATCGGAATACCTATTATAGTAGTTATTAATATACCCAGCAGTATAGCACCTCTTACCCTTAAAACCATAAGCAGAGCTGTTATGATTAAGCCTATAAGTGTCAAAAGTGTTGTAGGTTTAGAAAAATCGCCCAGCTGTACAAGTGTATCCGGATTCTTAACTACCAAACCGCCCTCAACAAAACCGATCAACGCTATAAAAAGTCCAATCCCAGCACCTATAGCATTTTTTAGCGAATCCGGAATAGCCTTCACAATCATAATACGCAATTTCGTAACAGTTATAATTATATTGATAATACCGCATACAAACACCATCGCCAGCGCCGACTGCCATGAATACTTAAGCTGGCCTACTACATAAAAAGTAAAAAACGCATTCATACCCATTCCTGCTGCCAGTGCAAATGGCACGTTAGCAAATAAGCCCATTATCATTGTTGCAATGATAGCGGACAATATGGTGGCAACAAAAACCGCACCCTTATCCATTCCTGTGTTGCTTAAAATCAAAGGATTTACAAAGATGATGTAGGCCATTGTTATAAATGTAGTTATACCTGCTATGATTTCAGTTCTCACCGTTGTGCCATGCTCTCTAAGCTTAAAGTACCTGTCTAAAAAACTTCCATTTTCCACACTATCCAATCCTCCTTTAATATTATTTTTAAAGCTTTTACCTGAACAAAAAACCCGAACAAATAGATTCCACTCACGAGTGAAACCTATCCGTCCGGGCTTTTCTCCCACACCGGTGTGGTATTTACATACCTGTACCGCTTGGACCAAACACTCCACGATGACCCTTCGCAGAGCTGGAACCCTAGGTACACTTTCACTCATAGTCAGGTAGTTTACGGCAACCTGGTAGAGACTCTTGAGCCATATCCTCAAGATTATATGAGCTTATTGTTCGTATTTTATTGTCTTACGCAATAATAATAACAGAAATTCTATGCTGAGTCAATATATATACGCTCAAATTTCCCACTTTTTCGCAATTAATGTTCGTGTTTTACTCCCATTCTATAGTGGCAGGTGGCTTTGACGTTATATCATAGACAACCCTGTTTACACCCTTTACCTCGTTGATGATGCTTCTAGATATAGAATCCAACAATTCCAATGGCAGTCTGGCCCAATCAGCTGTCATACCGTCTGAGGATGTCACAGCCCTTAATGCCACCGTATATGCATATGTTCTTTCATCGCCCATAACGCCCACCGACTTTATGTCAGGCAATACAGCAAACGCCTGCCATACCTTATTGTAATAACCGGCTTCCTTTAATTCCCTTATGAAGATATGATCAACCTGTCTAAGTAAATCCAGCTTTTCTTCTGTCACTTCTCCCAAAACTCTCACGGCAAGCCCTGGCCCCGGGAAAGGATGTCTGTATAAAATCTCCTCGGGTATTCCCAGCTCTTTCCCTACAAGGCGGACTTCATCTTTAAACAGGTTTTTAAGAGGTTCCAAAAGCTTAAATTTCATATCTTCAGGAAGCCCACCTACGTTGTGATGGCTTTTTATCGTAGATGCCACCTTGCTCCCACTTTCAATGACATCAGGATACAACGTCCCCTGTACCAGGTACTCAACACCCTCAAGTTTATTAGCCTCTTCCTCAAACACCCGTATAAATTCATTGCCGATGATTTTGCGCTTCTGCTCAGGATCAACTACGCCCTTCAATTTAGATAAAAAGCGCTCCCTTGCATCTACTCTGATGAGATTGATATCGAACTTATCCCTGAAAACTCTTTCTACGGTATCAGCTTCGTTTAGCCTTAAAAGGCCATTGTCTACAAAAATACATGTCAGCTGGTCTCCTATAGCTCTGTGCACCAATACCGCCGCCACCGATGAATCTACTCCACCGCTTAGCGCACAAATAGCCTTTTTATCGCCTACGGTTTTCTTGATGCTCTTTACCGTCTGCTCCACAAACGAATCCATAGTCCAATCGGCGCTCATATCGCATATCTCAAAAAGAAAATTCTTTATCATATCTTTTCCCAGAGGAGTATGTTCTACCTCTGGATGAAACTGTACAGCGTATAATTTGCGTTTCACATCAGCCATGGCCGCAACAGGCGTATGGGCTGTAGATGCTATAACCTTAAAATTCTCCGGTAACTGCTCTATGAGGTCAACATGACTCATCCAGCAAACCGTCTCCCGCTCAATACCTTTAAATAGAGGTACGTTGTTGTTTACTACCAGTTCCGTCTTGCCATATTCGGCAACTTCAGCCCTTTCTACTGCCCCACCTAATAACAATGCCATAAGCTGAGCACCATAACATATACCTAAAACAGGTATTCCTAATTTGAATATTTCAGGATCGCATTTAGGCGCATCTTTTACATACACACTGGCCGGTCCACCCGACAGCACAATACCCATAGGTTTATATTCCCTTATCTTCTCAGGCGAAATATCATACGGAACTATTTCGCAGTATACATTTACTTCGCGAATCCTCCTGGCAATAAGCTGGGTGTACTGTCCGCCGAAATCAAGGATTAATATTGTCTCTCTCATCTTTTCACCTCATGTCACACTATAATTAGGAGCTTCTTTTGTTATCATTATATCATGAGGATGGCTTTCTTTTAAACCTGCTGATGTAATTTTTACAAACCTGGCATTGCGTCTCAATGCCTCCAGATCTTTTGCGCCACAATAGCCCATACCTGCTCGCAATCCTCCTATGAGCTGGTATATGGTCTCGCTTAAGGGCCCTTTAAAAGGCACCCTTCCTTCAACCCCCTCAGGAACCAGCTTTTTAGCATCTTCCTGGAAGTATCTATCTTTGCTGCCTGATGCCATAGCTCCCATGGAACCCATACCCCTGTACACTTTAAAGCTTCTGCCCTGATATATTTCCATTTCGCCGGGGCTTTCTTCGGTACCCGCAAATAGACTACCTATCATAACGACACTGGCACCTGCTGCAAGGGCTTTTACGATATCACCTGAATACTTTATACCTCCATCTGCTATTATAGGTATACCGTACTTATCTGCAGCTTCAGCGCAATCCATAATCGCCGTCAACTGAGGCACACCTACCCCTGCCACTACCCTTGTAGTGCAAATAGAACCCGGCCCTATACCTACTTTTACGCAATCAGCGCCGGCTTTAATAAGATCCTCCGTCGCCTCTTTTGTAGCCACATTCCCGGCTATAAGCTGAACATCAGGATACGCCTCTTTTATTTTCTCTACAGCCTCAATAACCCCTTTAGAGTGCCCATGAGCGGTATCCACCACGATGACATCCACACCGGCATTTACCAACGCCGCAACCCTTTCCATCATATCCCTTGTGACGCCAACCGCAGCACCAGCCAGCAGCCTACCTTTTGAATCCTTCGCTGCATTGGGATACTTTATGCTCTTTTCTATATCTTTTATGGTTATAAGACCTTTTAAGTTGAAATCTTCGTCTACCAGAGGAAGTTTTTCAATCTTATGCTTTTTAAGTATCCTTTGGGCTTCAGCAAGGGTTGTACCTACAGGAGCTGTAACAAGGCCTTCTTTTGTCATAACCTCGCTTATCTTTTTGCTCAAATCATCTTCAAATCGTATATCCCTATTGGTAATTATGCCTACCAGCTTGCCATTGACTGTAATGGGTACCCCGGAAATATGGTACCTTTCCATGAGCTCCAACGCATCCCTTATGGTATGATCAGGGGACAAATAGAAAGGATCTACTATAACTCCATGCTCTGACCTCTTTACCTTGTCTACCTCTGAGGCCTGCTTTTCTATAGACATATTTTTGTGAATGATGCCGATCCCGCCTTCTCTAGCTATAGCAATGGCCATTTTAGACTCCGTGACCGTGTCCATTCCCGCGCTCATAAGGGGTATATTGAGTTTGATTTTATTGGTCAATTTTGTGGACACGTCCACTTCTTTAGGCAAAACCTCTGACTTTGCCGGAACTAAAAGCACATCGTCAAATGTCAAAGCCTCCTTAATTACCTCTGCCAACAGTTTCATCTCCCTTCAATAGTAATTTAAACTCAGCTTTATTTTTTACCTCCGTGTATTTTGTATTACTATAGCAGATAAAAAAAAAGGTGTCAAGAAAATTAAGTCATCAGAATTTCTTGCACCTTTTATATATACCCTTTTACTTTTATTTGCTCTATATGGATTGATGGAAAGTCCTGTTTATGACATCCAGCTGCTGCTCCCTTGTAAGCTTGATAAAGTTCACCGCATATCCCGATACCCTTACCGTAAGCTGAGGATATTTTTCCGGATGTTCCATAGCATCCAACAGGGTTTCTCTGTTCAATACGTTTACGTTTATATGGTGTCCACCCTTGGATATATATCCATCCAATAGTGCTACCAGATTATTAATGCGGGATTCTTCATCTTTACCCAAAGCCTTGGGCACAATGGTAAATGTATTGGATATGCCATCAAGGGCATCGTCATAAGGCAACTTTGCCACAGAATTCAATGAAGCAATAGCTCCTTTCTCGTCTCTGCCGTGCATGGGGTTGGCGCCAGGAGCAAATGGCTCACCTGCTTTTCTGCCATCAGGTGTTGCGCCGGTCTTTTTCCCATAAACCACATTAGATGTGATGGTCAAAACCGACATGGTGGGTATAGCATTTCTATATGTTTTATGCTTTCTTAGCTTTCTCATGAATCTCCTAACAAGATCCACCGCAATGGAATCCACCCGGTCATCATCATTTCCGTATTTCGGGAAATCACCCTCTATTTCGAAATCTACAGCTATACCCTGTTCGTTCCTGATAGGCTTTACCTTAGCATATTTTATAGCGCTCAGTGAATCCACTGCCACCGATAATCCTGCCATGCCATAAGCCATAGTCCTAACCACATCTTTATCGTGTAAAGCCATTTGAGACCTCTCATAGGCGTACTTATCATGCATATAGTGTATGACGTTCATGGTATTTGCATAGGTCTTGGCCAGCCATTCTAAAACCTGATCGTACTTTTCCATCACTTCATCGAAATCCAGATACTCTGAGGTTATAGGTTCAAAGGGTGGTGTTACCTGCTCGCCATATACTTCATCTTTGCCTCCATTTATAGCGTAGAGAAGGGCTTTTGCCACATTTACCCTGGCTCCAAAGAACTGCATCTGCTTACCTATAGGCATAGCTGAAACACAGCATGCGATGCCATAATCATCCCCATATATAGGCCTCATCAGGTCGTCGCTCTCATATTGTATAGAGCTGGTGTTGATCGACATTTTCGCGCAAAATCTCTTAAACCCTTCTGGTAGGTTTACCGACCATAAAACTGTAAGATTGGGCTCAGGTGCCGGTCCTAAATTGTTGAGGGTGTGCAATATCCTGAAAGAAGTTTTTGTAACCATGGGCCGTCCATCAACGCCCATGCCCCCTATAGATTCAGTTACCCACACAGGATCTCCGCTAAATAGCTCATTGTATTCAGGGGTTCTTAAAAATCTGACGATCCTGAGCTTTATGACAAACTGATCTATAAGTTCCTGAGCTTCTTCCTCCGTCAATGTACCTTCTCTTAAATCCCTCTCTATATATATATCTAGAAATGTAGAAACCCTGCCCAGGGACATCGCTGCACCATTTTGCTCTTTTATAGCCGCCAGATACCCAAAATAAGTCCACTGCACAGCTTCTCTAGCATTTTCTGCTGGTCTTGATATATCAAACCCATAATACGATGCCATTATTTTCATTTCTTTTAGTGCCTTTATCTGTTCAGCGATTTCTTCCCTAAGCCTTATAATATTTTCATCAAAAACATCTACTTCCAGTTCCTTTAATTGCTCTTGCTTATCCTCTATAAGCCTGTCTATGCCATACAGGGCCACACGCCTATAATCACCTATTATTCGACCTCTTCCATATGCGTCAGGCAACCCTGTTACTATGCCCACATGTCTTGCCAATTTCATTTCGGGTGTATAAGCATCAAAAACACCGTCGTTATGGGTTTTTCTGTATTTTGTAAATATCTCATCAACTTCTGGGTCTAATTCTAGATTATACGCTTTACACGAATTTCGAACCATTCTGATACCGCCAAAAGGCATTATGGCTCTCTTTAGAGGCTCATCTGTTTGCAACCCTACTATTACCTCATTATCCTTATCTATATAACCTGGTCCATGGGAAGTAATCGTAGAAATTGTTTTTGTATCAGCCGCTAATAAACCGCCGTTTTCTATTTCTTTCTTTAAAAGCTCCTGTACTTTATTCCAAAGCTTTTCTGTTCTCTCTGTAGGTGGTTTTAGAAAGCTATCATCACCATAGTATGGAGTATAATTATTCTGTATAAAATCCCTCACATCCACTTTCTCGCGCCATTTATTTCCTTTAAAACCTCTCCACGCTCTTTCCACACATATCACTCCTTCATGTACTTTGTATACCATCTGGTAATCAGCATCATTCCCGTCATGTACTTATATTATACTATAATATTTTCTTGTAGTCAATATACTGTATACAGTATATACTAAACTTTTCCTCTTTCAAATGTTCAAATCTTCACTATCTATATAAAATATAAATACGGTCATTTGCCCAAGTATGCACTAATACCCCTATATATAGCCTCAGCTATTCTGGTCTGATAGCTATCATCTTGTAGCAACTTTTCCTCTTCGGGATTGGACAAAAAACCGCATTCCACTATTACAGCGGGTATCTTTGTATTTCTGAGCACATATAAGCCATCAATCGGCAATGCCTCACGGAAATTACTGGTATCTACTTTTTTTAATTCAGCCTGTATTATCTTCGCCAGCTTTTCTCCCTCTATCGAACCCCTCTGATAAAAAGTCTGCGCTCCATAGTATTGAGGATCTGGAAAACTATTTAAATGTATACTAATAAACACTTTTGCACCCGACGAATTGGCCATATCTGCTCTTCCCTTTAACTTGGATGCATCAGAACCATCCTCCAGTTTATCAGCCCTTTTGCGCGTCATAAGAACTTTTATGCCATTTTTCTCCAAAATACTGCTGAGTTTATACGCAATTTTGAGGTTTATAATATCTTCTCTTACCCCATTAGCGCTTACTTTGCCAGGATCCCCTCCTCCGTGACCGGCATCTATAACCACATCATAATTATAGCGATTAAATACCATTGTGATTGCGCTGTCATAAAAGATGTCAAGACCCAAAATCAATGCAAGAATAATTGCTACAATTGCCAAATGAAAATCCTTAATGTACAGCAACCTTTTCTCCTCCCCCGGTAACGTTAAGTTCAAACTATCCCACTGATAAAATTTATATGCATCAGTCACAAAAATAACCCTCCATCATAGGATGTTAATAGATAAAAAGAAAGGAGGATAATTATGCTCACTCGAGAAATAACCTATATAGTTCAACCGGGGGATACCATTTATTTAATTGCCAAAAAATTCAACACTTCGGTGGAAGCTATCGTGGCTGCAAACAACCTTGCAGTTCCTGCTCTTATATATCCTGGACAGATACTTCGCATTCCCGTAACCGGTGTAGAATATATAGTACAACCCGGTGATACGGTATATAGTATTGCTACAAAATTTGGCGTGCCATATTATACCATCATATACGTGAACAATATAATGTATCCATATACAATATACCCTGGCCAGAGACTATTTATACCTACCATGAGCCCGATCACATACAGTGAAACGACTATTGAAGAGCAAAGCCATATGCCGCCATATCCAATTCCATGCCAGTATTTCTATACCGTAAAACCAGGCGATTCTATGTGGAGCATTGCCAATATGTTCGGCATACCTCTGGACTGTTTGATCAAGGCCAACCCGCATATACATCCCAATAAAATATATCCAGGACAGATCCTTTGCATACCCGCATACTGCCCGCCTGCTCCACCGTCTCCATGTAAGACATACTACACCGTAAAGCCCGGCGACTCTATGTGGACCATCGCCAATATGTTCGGCATACCTCTGGACTGTTTGATTAAAGCCAACCCGCATATACCCGATCCCAGCAAGATATATCCGGGACAGGTCCTTTGCATACCTGCATACTGCCCACCTGCTCCACATCCACCAGCACCATGCCAATGCCAGACATACTACACCGTAAAAGCTGGTGATTCCATGTGGTCAATCGCCAAAAAATTCGGTATTTCTTTAGATGCACTTATTAAAGCCAACCCGCAAATACCCGACCCCAGCAAAATATATCCTGGACAGATCCTTTGTATACCTGCTGACCCCCCATCACAGCAAGAAATAGAAAAAAGCAAAGAAACTGAAACTGAGAAAAGTGAATAAAAAAATTAAAGAGGGCTCTCTTTGAGCTCTCTTTGTTTAATGTAAATCATGTCAGAGCTTTCCTAAATTCATTTATAGTCATGTGAACCATCTCTTTAGCAGGACCACCTATCACCGATCTGCTCTGAACGCATTTATACAGGTCCAGCACCTCATAAATATCATCTTCAAAGAGATCAGAAAAAGAACGTAATGTATCTATACTTAAATCTTCCAGCGCACATCTATCATCTAAGGCCTTCTTAACCACCTTCCCCACGACCTCGTGAGCTTTCCTGAAAGGCATACCCTTTTTCACCAGATAATCAGCCATATCTGTAGCGTTCATGTATCCATATTTAGCTGAATTCCTCATATTGTCCTTATTAAATTTTATTGTTTTCATCATCCCATCAAATACCCTTATGCACGCCTTTAACGTATCAATACCGTCAAATATCGCTTCTTTATCTTCCTGCATGTCCTTATTATATGCCAGGGGCAAACCTTTCATAAGCGTTAGAAGAGCTATAAGGTCACCATACACTCTGCCCGTCTTACCTCTTATGAGTTCCGCTGCATCCGGGTTTTTTTTCTGTGGCATCATGCTGGATCCTGTAGCAAAGCTATCATCCATCTCTATAAAGCTGAATTCTTTTGAGTTCCACAGTACCAGTTCTTCGCAAAAGCGGCTTAAATGCATCATTATTATGGCAGCAGCGCTTAAAAACTCAATTCCATGGTCCCTGTCACTGACAGCATCAAGGCTATTCGGTGTAACGCCGTCAAACCCCAATAATTGCGCGGTATATTCCCTGTCCAGATTATAAGTAGTACCTGCCAGAGCTCCTGATCCCAACGGCGAAAAATTCATTCTTTTTACGCAATCTTCCAGCCTGCCTATGTCTCTTAAAAACATGCTGCAATAGGCCAGCATATGGTGAGCTAAGGTAATAGGCTGCGCCCTCTGCAAATGGGTATATCCTGGCATCAAGGTGTCCACATTATCTTCGGCTATATCCAGAAGGGTATTTACCATCGATTTTAAAAGTTCGATTATGCCCTTTATCTCATCTCTCATATAAAGCCTTAAATCCAATGCCACCTGGTCATTTCTGCTTCTGGCCGTATGCAGTTTTTTCCCCGCTTCTCCTATCCTGCTGGTCAACAGCGCCTCTATATTCATGTGAATGTCCTCATTCTCCTTGGTAAACTCTACTTTGCCTTCTTTTATATCATTCAATATACCATTGAGGCCATCCACGATCTCTTTAAGTTCATCATCGCTCAATATACCGGCCTTGTGCAGAGTCATGGCGTGGGCTATGCTTCCTTTTATGTCCTGTTCGTACATCCTCGCATCCACATCTATAGAGGCATTAAACTCCTCCAAAAGTTTATCTGTATCCTTTTCAAATCGGCCTCCCCACAGTTTCATTTTGCCTTACCTTTCTCCATCAATGCCCTGATCTTCAAAGGCAATCCAAAGATGTTTATAAAGCCTTCCGCATCTTTCTGATTATACACCTGATCTTCGCCAAAGGTAGCAAATTCCTGGCTGTACAAGGAATAAGGAGATTTAGCACCAGCTGGGGTACAGCTGCCTTTATACAGCTTCAGCCTGACGGTACCTGTCACATTCTTCTGCGTTACGTCTACAAAGGCATCCAATGCTTCCCTGAGGGTTGTAAACCACATGCCATCGTACACCAATTCTGCGTACTTATGGGCTACCATATCCTTAAACCTCATGGTCTGTTTATCAAGGGTCAGGCGCTCCAATTCCCTATGGGCTATATATAAAACAGTTCCCGCCGGTGTCTCATATACGCCCCTGGACTTCATCCCTACTAGACGGTTTTCTACAATGTCCGCTATGCCCACTCCATTTCTCCCTGCTATTTCATTCAATACTTTTATTAATTCAACAGGACCGTACTCCACACCGTTAACTTTATAAGGTATTCCTTCTTTAAAATCTATTTCTACGTATTCAGGTTCATCCGGAGCCTGGGTAGGCGGCACTATCATCATATAGAGGTCATCTTTAGGCTCATTCCATGGATCTTCAAGATCACCGCCCTCATGGCTTAAATGCCATAGATTTCTGTCCATGCTGTAGGGCTTCTCTTTAGTTACAGGCACAGGGATACCTTTCTTTTGCGCATACTCTATCTCATCTTCCCTAGACTTAAACTCCCATTCCCTCCACGGCGCTATCACCTTTAATTCAGGAGCTAATGCTTTTATAGCGAGCTCAAAGCGAACCTGGTCATTACCTTTACCTGTAGCGCCGTGGCATATGGCCTCTGCTCCCTCAGCCAATGCGATATCCACCAGTTTTTTAGCAATCAACGGCCTGGCAAAAGACGTACCCAAAAGGTATTTATCTTCATATATTGCTCCTGCCTTCAGTGTGGGAAATATATAGTTAGTGACAAATTCCTCTACCACATCCTCCACATATACCTTTGATGCCCCGCTCTTTAAGGCCTTTTCCTCAATGCCCTCTAACTCATCTCCCTGACCCACATTCACACAAACCGCAATTACATCGTAATCGTATTTTTCTTTTAACCACGGAATTATAACAGAAGTATCCAATCCTCCCGAATAAGCTAAAACCACCTTTTTGTTTTCACTCATCATCATTTCTCCCCTCGCGACAAAATCTTTGTATTATTATACATTAATATTTATATTTATGCAAGGATAAGTATAGATAACTTTAATCCACAATTTACAATATTTACAATAGTTGCTTCCGAAAAAATTCAATAGCTTCGGCAGGTGACTTTGAGGGGATGTGTTATGCTTGTTCTATTATATTAGATATCATTCCATAATATAGTTGATATTCCGTATATATATAATATAATTATTCCTGGAAAAGAGGAGGAAATATTATGAGAAAAAATATTATTATCTCGCTTTTATTAGCGCTGTCTTTTTTATACTTCCCAATTATATCAATGGCAAGTCCCGTTGATACAGCAATCCAACAGCAATCATTGACTAACTCAAAGGAAAAATTAGATGTAGAAAAAGCAATAACAAATGGCAATATAAATCCAAAAGATTTTCTTTTCAGAAGAAAAAATGATCTGGGAAGAGAGGAATTAAAGAATATTACAAGCCCAGAGAACCTGTCCTATGGAAAACCTTACAAAGTCGTATCTGCCAACAAAGAACTTATAGAAAACTTAATGTATAATAAACCAATATCAATGACGTTGAAAAATGCTCGATATCACTGGGAAATACCTGTTATTTATAGAAATGGTGGTTCCGCAATCCCTGTAGCTTCTTTTTCCATCGACTACATCAACGGTAGATGGGAAGTAGTGGAGATCGGCGGACATCTATCCCCAGAATTAAGCTATTTTAGCAGCAACCAAAAAGATCTCGTAGACTATTTCAAGCAAAATAAGATTTATAATGCAGATTTATTTATTCATTTTCGTATTCCATCCTTAGGAAGCGATTTCTTATACATTTCGGCGGGTAATAACGAATATTTTGTACCCTTAATATACCGTCCGGGTGGAAATGTCTTTGGGCTTAAAAATAAAACCCTATATACCAGGGATCAATTTGTAACTACCCTTAAGCCTTTTCTGGAAACCACGCTTGAATATGACGAATCGGGCTTGGCAGGTGGTGCACCTATAGGTAAAAAAAGTACCACACCAACAAGCACCGCACCATTGTATTATAAATACTCTTTAATATTCATTCCCATTGCTATTATAGCAATTATAGCCATAAAAAAATCTGTATCTCATTCGAATAGAGGATAGATCCAGGTTGCGGGCATACCGTACGAATATAAAGGGGAAATCAAATTTCCCCTTTTTCTTTCTCTTTTATCTTATTTTTTATTTTCTCTAGAGTGTTATAATTCTCCAATATATCTTTCACCGCTTTATCATAGTGTCTTTCTTTGACCGCATCAGTCAATGATGTCTCCAGCTTGCCATCGTCCTTTACAACGTAAAC